>JAYUFI010000553.1:0-4873 GCA_043738805.1 Planctomycetaceae bacterium
CACTACGGCACCGTGTTGCGAGCGGTCAGTTTCGGCACCGCCGATTGGGCCGACGAAATCGTCGCCAGCGGTGGATCGATCTCCGTCTGCTTCGCCCCAATGATCAACCGGTTCAACGGCCGTGAGTCAGTCGAGCTGCGTCTAATCGACTGGCAGCCGACAGCACAAACTTAAACCAAGCGATTGAGAACCTCGAACAGCCGGTCAATCTCTGTGTCGGTGCCGACCGTGATTCGCAGTCCGTCGAGAAGATTACTCGGCGCATACGGCACGTCAGGAAATCGCATATAGCGGACAAGAATTTTTTCCGCTTTGAGTCCTTCGTAGATTTTCTGATGCCCGCCAGCCGATCGTGTCGCCCAAACGAAGTTCGCTTGGCTGGGGACGACATCGAACCCGAGTTGCTGCAATGACTCAGTCAGCCGTGCGCGGGTCGCTCGGATGCGATCGACATTGGCCAACATCCAGTCTTGATCCTGCAACGCGGCCAGCGTACCTGCGAGCGTCAGGCTGTCGCAGTTGTAGCTGTCTTTGACTTTCCGCATCGCGGCGATGAGTTGCGGATGCGCGATCGCGAATCCAGAGCGAATGCCGGCGAGGCTATAGGACTTGCTTAACGTGCGAGTCACGATCACTCGTTCGCCGACACCGGGGCGACGCAGAAGTTCGGCCTTGGTGCGCGTGTCGGCAAAGTCGGCATACGCTCCATCGAGAACGAGCACGCCGTTCGGCGGAATTAGTCGCAGCAGATCGTCGTCAGACCAAATGTTGCCCGATGGCGAATTCGGATTCGGCAGGAAGACAACTTTCGCGCGGACAATGATTGGCGCGGCGGTGTTCCAGTTCCACGACCAATCGGGATTGAGCAACATTCGCTCGTGTCGGGCTCCCTGAATGTCGGCGAGTGATTCATACAAGATATAGCTGGGATACGGATACGCGATGAGATTGTCGGCATCGCAAAACGTGCGTGTGATGAGCGTCAGGTTTTCATCGCTGCCGTTGGCCGGAATGACCCAATCTGGATCAACGTTGAACTGCTCGGCGATCTCGCGGCGGACCAACGTTCCCAATGGATCGGGGTAAACATTCAGCCGCCCGTTCGCCGCGCGAGTAATCGCCTCGGCAACCTTCGGTGAGGGCGGGTACGGATTCTCATTGGTGTTGAGCTTCGTCCAGCCAGTCTCCTGCGGCTGTTCGCCGGGAACGTAGCCGGCCATGCGGTCGATATCAGGTCGAATGAGTGACATGTCGGTGATGGAATCTTGAGGGAGAAAGGTGTCGGAATGGGCGGTTCAAAACCGGGTGGTCGAGGATAGCGAACATCGCCTGCATCAGCCATTTGCGGCCGCGCAACGTTTTTTACAGAGCCATCACGCTCCGTGTGATGAGCTGGTTACTTCACAGCGCGTTGTGAAGCATTCGGCTCGCCACGCGGAGCGTAACGGCTACGTAACTGCGGCTCACTGCCGCTACTTTTTCTGCCACCGCTGCCAGGCTTGGCCGGGGCGATCGACTCGGAATTTCACCAACCGTGTATGCTCCACTTCAGTCACATAAACCGTGCGTCCGTCCGAGCCGCCAAAGCAGAGGTTGCTGGGGCTTTTGCCGAGCACGTCGATCTCTCGCACAATCTCACCCTTCGGAGTCACGACGGCGACGGTCCCCTTGCCGTATCGAGTGACATACAGATTGCCGTCAACATCACAACGCATGCCGTCGAAGCCGTGATCGGGAAACTGCTTGATCAGACGCTTGTCTTTAATTCCGTCCGCGGTGATCGTGAACGCCCAAAGGCCCCGTTGAGCACTTTCGTTGACATACAGAGTCTTCCCGTCCGGGCTGACTTCGATGCCGTTGGTCGTGCCGAGATCACTGGCGACCTTCGTAATCTTTCCTTGCCGGTCGATGCGCCACAATTGGCCGGTGCTATTGCCCCAATTCGGATCGCTGGCCCACATCACATCGTCGGGGCCGATGGCCAAATCATTGGGCTGATTCATCTGGTCGTGATGAGCGAACGTTGTGATCAGCATTGAGGCCATGTCGACCTTGAGTACGTTGTGGTTGACGTAGTCGGCAATGAACATCGAGCCACTTTGATCAAAGACGATTCCGTTACCAACGCTCTTGTTCGGGAGCGTGATGAAGATGTCACCTTTCCCTTGTGGAGTGACGATGCCGATGGTCCCTTCGTTCTTGAAATTCACAGCGTAAACGTTGCCCGCCCCATCGCAATTCGGGCCTTCGATGCCAGGAGTGAATTCCTTCGGCTGCGTAAAAGGCTCGGCGACGAACAGCTTTTCCTCCGCTCGACTGAGCGACAAAAACGTCGTCAACATCAGGCACAGCGGGATTGACCGAATCACAAAACGAGGTGGGAAAATCGGCATAAGGCGTTCCTCAAGAAGTTGTTTGTTGATGTCGATCGGCAATCACACGGGCATTCTGTCCGCGTTTCGCGATGGCATCAACCAGTGGTGAGTGCAAGACCGCACCTCAGCAGACTTGTCGTTTGCGGACACGACTCATCACACTGGCTCTGCCGACGCAACTATCCGTTCACACTTTCACTCGAATCCTCGGCCACCATCATGACTCAAGCCATTGTTGATCCCGGCGAACTGCGACTCTTCGCGCAGATGCTCAAGCAGTTCAACCAAGATTTGTCCGACCGCTCGACCGCTCTTTCCAGTCAGCTTCATGCGTTGAGCAGTACGTGGCGCGATCAAGAGAACCTGAAATTCACCGAGCAGTTCGAGCAGCATCTGCGTTACTTGCAACGCTTCGTGGACGCGAACAACCAACACATCCCGTACCTGCTTCGCAAAGCCGAACGAATCGAAGAGTACTTGCAGCAGCGGTAGCGCGAGAAGTTGTTGATACTGCGAGTCGAGACGGCGACACAGATCGGCCTAACTCGTCTTCTTTGTCTGTGTGTTCCGTGGGCTGAAACTACTCAATTGGGCTCTCTTATTTACTCAAACTGAGCAATTTTCAACGCCAAGGCGCAAAGATCGCGAAGGAACGCCAAGAATTCATTTCTCATGATCATTGGCCTGGAAATTTTGGCGAATACAAGCAAATGCCCATCACCCTAATTTCTTTGTCGCTCTTCGCGTTCTTTGCGCCTTGGCGTTGAAATCCTCCCAACAAACTGCTCAGTTTGAGTTACTTACTTCCGCATTCGGCGTTGCTGATGTGCGTGCCACATGACCATCAATGTCTCTTCCGCCGAGTACTTGAATTGGAAGCCGAGCTCATCTGTCAGCCGCTTTGGAGTAATCACCCACGGGTAGCGAGCGAAGTCGTGGAGGCTCGGTGGGAAATCGAAGATCGGCAGATGCAGTCCCCACCAAAATGTGGTCGCGAGTTTCGCGCTCCACAACGGGATTTTGATGTGCCACCGTTTCGTCAGTTGAGCCACCTTACTCATCGGCACCCAATCGGGCGGGCTGATGTTGAACGGGCCGCGCGCCGAATGCTTCAAGATGGCCCATGTCGCCGCGACACAATCATCTTCATGAACCCACTGCAACGGCGTATCGACTCCGTCGAGCAGACACATGACCGGCAAATACATCACCAACCGTGTGAGGTAGTTGTTGATCAGCGGGCCGACGATGACGGTCGGTCGAGTCCACGACACCGCGACGCCAGGCAGTTCTGCGGCCAATGTCTGAATTGACTCGTCGATGACGGTTTTGTCGGACGCATATTGAAAGGTCTGGCGAGGTCGCAACGGACAGGATTCATCCATCGGCAACGGGTTGTCGTCCCACGCTCCGTAAGCGGTCGCACTCGATGCCATCAAAAACCGCTGCGGTCGAATCGCTCGCACCGCCTCGAAGACATTGCGAGTGCCGTTGACGTTGATGTCGTGCATCAACGTCAAATCGCGAATCGGATTTACGACGAATGCTAAATGGATGACCGTGTCAGGCTGAAAATTCGTGAGCGTTGCTCGCACGTCGGGACTGCGAATGTCGTGCGTCACGAATTCATGCGGCTCGAAACCCGGCGGAGGGGGCACGACGTCAATGCCGAGAATCAGCGAGTCGGGCGATTCGCGGCGAATATGCTCGATCAACTTGCGAGCGTAGTGTCCTGAACTGCCGGTGATAGCGATGCGCTGCATGATGTTTCTAAGTGAGAGGATTCAATGGTCGCTTCGCCCAGCGTCTTCCGCGACGTGACGTCTTCGCCAATAAATTTCGGTACGGGTAGAAGTCAACTTGGATCGTGTGCCGAGTGCTCTTCGTGTAGCGTTTTTCGACCGCAGTTCGATGTTGTTTGAGTTCGCTGATCATCGACTCGCGATCGGGCAAACCCGACGTGCCGTCTAGCAGGTCAGCGACCCAAATCGCCTGCGCTTCTGCCAGCGGCATGATCGCACCCCACGGCTGCACCAAGCCGATGAAATACAGCCCCGGTTGATCGGGATGCACGACTTGCTGATACAGCGAGACTTCGTTGTTCAGCGGGTCGAGCACGCTCGCGTCGAGAAACGGGAACGTGATGTTGTATCCGGTACACCATGCGATGATGTCGATTTTCTCCACCGAGCCGTCCACGAATCGTACCGCATCGCCGCAGAGTTCTTGCACGTTCGGTTTAATCTTCAAGTAACCGTGTCCGATGACATTGAAGATGTCCGCCGAAATTGTGGGATGCTCCTGCAACACGCGATGTTCGGGTTCCGGAATGCCGTACCACGACATGCTGCCGCGAGCCATCCACAGGCCCGCGCCGAAGATCGGTCGGATCGCCCACCACGGCAGCCATTTCCAAATGAACGGCGGCAGGATCGTATCCATCGGCCAACCGAACATATATTTCGGAATGACGTGAGCCCCGCGCCGCACCGACATGA
>JAYUFI010000554.1:0-1826 GCA_043738805.1 Planctomycetaceae bacterium
ATTCGAAATCCGCGCCGATGTTCTCTTCGCCAACTGTCTCGCCGTCCAGTCCATTAGCTCCAGGTAGGCCGCGAGTGGCATCGACAATAATTCTTTTCGCTGCAACGACAGCCACTCTGACTCGGCACGGGGCCAAGGGAATCTCATCGTTCGTCGAGGGTGCCGAAGCGACGTTCACCGTCGGAGCGGCCATGCAACGAGGCCGCAGGCGTCGCCAAAGTCGCCATCATCGCTCCGCGTGATGAGCCTTGTTCGAGAACCTTCCGATCGTTTCTCGCGCGTCTGTTTTCGAAATTCATCAATTCAATTTCGCTCGTGAATCTTTCCTTTTGATTCAGGCCAAACGTTGATCGGATGCCGTTCGCGTAAGGCTCATCACGCGGAGAGGCTGTCATTTTTTGAGATTTACCGATAAAATACGATTATTAATCATTTACATCTACTGTTTACTGCGCTATTATTTGTGCAATGAAACACCACCCTCAATTCGATGCTGACACAAACGTGACATCTCGTTCGCGGTTATTCGATGAACTGCCGCCCACGGACTCAGAACTGGACCCGGCGGCGGCCGTTTCGCTGTTGTTGACGCCGCCAGTCGTCGTTTTGCGCGGTGTCCCTCGAGTGAAACGGCCGATTCGAGATCAAGTCGAGTTTCGTGACATGTGCGTGGATGAACTGGTTCCTGCGGACCATCAAGTGCGAGCGGTTTGGACGTTTGTGATGGCTCAGGATCTGTCGTCGTTGTTCGACAAAATCGCGGCGGTGGAAGGTGAGGTCGGTCGCAACGCGATTGATCCTCGAATCCTCATGGCGCTATGGTTGTTTGCAACCATTGATGCCGTTGGCAGTGCACGCGAGATCGCGAGACTCACTATTCGCGACAATGCCTATCGGTGGATTTGTGGCGGGGTTTCGGTGAATCACGATCGATTATCGCGGTTTCGTGCGAGTTCCACGGAATTGTTGGATGACATTTTGACGAATAGCGTCGCGGTATTGATGCAACAGAAATTGGTCAGTCTCAATCGAGTCGCTCAAGATGGAACGCGCGTTCGTGCAAGCGCGGGCAAGTCGTCATTTCGGGGTGCAGAGACACTCGACGAATTGCACGCCGAAGCGGTGCAACATGTGGCCAACTTAAAAACGGGCGTCGACGAGAGCCATTCGGAAGCTTCGGCTCGTCAGAAAGCGGCGCGCGAACATGTGGCCGCAGACCGCGAGGAACGTATTGCCAAAGCCGTGGCAGCACTGCCGAAACTGGCTGCCGCTCGCGAGAAGCGAAAAAAAGGAGACGGTGCGACGACACGCGTCTCGACGACCGACGTGGAAGCCCGCACGATGAAAATGGCGAACGGGGGTTTCAATCCCGCTTATAACGTTCAATTCGCAACGGATACCGAGTCGGGGATCATTGTTGGTGTTGATGTTAATAGCGAGGGAAGCGATGCCGGTTTAATGCAACCGATGGTCAAGCAGATTCAAGATCGACATGGAAAGACTCCCGAGGAATTCCTGGTTGACGGGGGATACGTGACTGTCAAAGACACGATCGCCGTCACGCAGATGGGTGTTGTGGTCTACATGCCAGTGAAAGAAGTAGAAAAGAAGCTTGCAAAGGGAATCGATCCGTTTGCGCCGATCTCTGCCGATGCGCCCGAGGTCGCCGGTTGGCGGCAGCGAATGGGGCTGGCGGAATCCAAGAAAATCTACAAAGAACGAGCCTCAACGGCCGAATGGGTCAACGCGCAGGCTCGCAACCGCGGTCTGCAACAGTTCCGAGTGCGCGGTCAGAAAAAAGTGAAGGATGTCGCGATGTGGTTCGC
>JAYUFI010000555.1:0-4851 GCA_043738805.1 Planctomycetaceae bacterium
TTCGTGCTTCTATCTTTTTTCTCTCATTCAATGAAAAACCGCGGTCAGTCTTGCGACAGCCGCGGTCAATGAGCCTCTTCTCGTGCTGAACTACGACGGTGGAGTCGCTGTGCGATTCGGGCGAGAACCGGGTCGTGCTTAGGCACTGCACGTACCGAAGTTGGTTCAGGCCCACGCGGTTTGTTTAGGCACCTCCGTCTGAATTACTGACGAGAAGTTGGCAGTTCCCAATGTTGAGGCTGGGAACTCGGAAGCAAAACGGCAAGGTTCACAGGAAGTGAGTTGACCTCGATCAGGTGCGATCTGAGTCGATTGGGTCGTTCAAGCTGTCGCATACCGAGCACAGGTTTAATCGGCACAGACAGCGATCCGGTCGCTTCGATTCTGCGGACGATGCTCGATTTCCGTCGAAATGTCTCGGACACGAATTTCGGCGGTGATCGCGAACGCGTTTCAATCTGCATTGCGGTCGGAATATAATCCCGCTCCGCGTTGTCACTCTGAAGGTGGCTTTCGATTGAAGTTGATTCACTTTTCCGTGTTGGAGCCCACTCATGTATCGTCCTGCCCTGTCGCTTGGAACTCGTCGTGAATTTTTGCAATGGACCGCTGCTGTGGCCGGTGCCGCAGCCCTATCGCCGATCGCGACCTTCGCTGCTGACGCCGATCCGCATGGCGGATTCAAGGTCGGCATTCAGAGTTACTCACTGCGTGGTTTCGACGGCAAGACTGCGATGCAGCACTCGCAGAAGCTCGGTTTGAAATATTGGGAATCCTTCCGCAATCACATCGCGATGGACACTGCTCCGGAAAAGGTCGCGGCCGTGAAAGCGATGCTCAAGGAGCACGGTATCACGTTGCTCGCGTTCGGCGTTGAGAGTTTTAATGAAAATGAAGGAGCCGCTCGAAAGGCGTTCGACTTCGCGAAGGCGATGGGCGTCATGTCGATCAGTGCCGACCCCAAGAAAGACAAAGCGACGTTCGATCTGCTCGATAAACTGGTCGCCGAATACGACATCGCAATCGCAATCCACAATCACGGTCCAAAGGCGAGCTACGACAAAGTGACCGACGTACAAACGTGGGTCAAAGACCGTCATCCGAAGATCGGCGCGTGCGTCGATACCGGGCATTATCTGCGAAGCGATGAAGATCCGGTCGAAGTCATTGAAAAGCTGGGCAAGCGAGTCTTCGGTGTGCATCTGAAGGATGTGAAAAACCTCCCCGATGGCGGCAAGAAGTTCACGGTCCTCGGCGAAGGGGATTTGCGACTGGCTGACTGCCTGAAGGCACTCAAGAAGCTCGACTACAAATATTCGCTGTCGTTGGAATACGAAGAGAACGAGAAGAACCCGATTGCTGATATCGAACTCTGCCTTAAGGCCGTTCAAGATGCTGTCAAGAAAATCGGCTAACCGCTCGGCGACGATTCTTGCTCAAATTCCATCAAACAGCCCGGCGTTCTGGAGACAGAGCGACCGGGCTGTTTCCTTCAGTACCGTTTGATGCCGCTTTTCATCAGCACAAAGCCGAAGAGCCAGACGCCTAACAACACGACCGTGTAACTTCCAGGCCTTAATCCGCCCCAAAATGAGCGAATTCCTTCGATGTAATATCGACCGTATTCACAGCAAATTTGCCAGAAGGTACTCATGGTGCGTCGCCAGCCGACAGTCTGTTTCAAGATTTGATGGTGGGGGGAGGATTTCCAAGCTGGCAAAAGCATAGGTCGCGAATTCTGATCGAGCCGACGAAAAATCTGCTCGCCCAAAAGTAGACCTGTCACTCCGTGATTGGAGCCGTCGAGTTTGGGTGGTCTGGAT
The DNA here is from genome assembly GCA_043738805.1 of Planctomycetaceae bacterium. GTDB lineage: Bacteria > Planctomycetota > Planctomycetia > Planctomycetales > Planctomycetaceae > SXKJ01. The sequence goes on from JAYUFI010000555.1 coordinate 1,824, forward strand.
GATTCACGGTCTCATTGAAGCCCGAAGCGACAGCGAAGGCTGAAGGACTTGTCTCAACACCCCTTCGCTGGCGCGTCAGGCTTTAATCACACACGCCGTGACGTAATCTCCTCGAAGTGTGAATCAATCGAGCTAACGCTCCGTCTCGACGCTTCGTGGCAAATTCAGTAACACTCCTGTCCCGAAGAGACTGAGGTACGACGGATCGGCGTTGGTCGCTGAACGGTGCCTCGCGAATATTTTCGATCTTGTTGGACTTGGATGAACGGACTCATGCCCACACTTCTTGTCACTGGCGGTTGCGGATTTATCGGTGCGAATTTCATTCGTTGGCAGTTGGCGACGTACCCCGATCAGAAGATCGTGAACCTCGACAAGCTGACGTATGCCGGTAATCCGGAGAACCTTAACGACGTCGCGAGCGATGCGCGGTATGTCTTCCAACACGGCGATATCTGCGATCGTGAGTTTGTTGATGGCGTGCTCAAGAAACATCAGCCGGAGTTGGTCGTCAACTTTGCCGCGGAGAGTCACGTTGATCGGAGCATTCTCGACAGCGGGCCGTTCGTGCGGACGAATATCGTTGGGACTCAGGTGATGTTGGATGCTTGCCGCGCGATCGGAGTGCGGCGGTACTTGCAAGTTTCGACCGATGAAGTTTACGGCAGCCTCGGTACCGAAGGCTTCTTCACCGAAGAGACTCCGCTGGCTCCGAACAGTCCCTATTCGGCGTCGAAAGCGGCGGCGGATTTGCTGGTTCGAGGCTACGTCCACACGTTCGGGTTCCCAGCCATCATCACACGCTGCTCGAACAATTACGGGCCGTATCAGTTCCCGGAGAAACTGATTCCGCTCTTCATCTCGAATGCGTTGAAGAACCAATCGCTGCCGGTTTACGGTACTGGCGAGAACGTGCGCGATTGGATTCACGTCCTCGATCATGGTCGAGGAATCGACGCGGCGCTGCGGAAAGGCCGAGTCGGTGAGGTCTACAACTTCGGCGGGCACAGCGAAGTCCGCAACATTGATCTGACGCTGACGCTGCTCGAACTACTTGGCAAACCACAGACGCTAATCAAGTACGTCGCCGATCGACCGGGGCACGACCAACGCTACGCGATTGACTGCCGCAAAGCGGAGGAAGACCTGGGCTGGAAGCCGCAATGGAATTTCCGCGACGGGCTGAGGGAAACCATCGCCTGGTATCTCGCCAACACGGCGTGGATCGACCGCATCAAATCCGGCGAATACCGCAACTACTACGAGCAGCAATACGGCGGTCGGCTGAGCTGAACCGCAGACGGCAATTGATCAATAGCCAATGACCAATTTCTCCATTTCAAGCCGCTCTCTGGCAATCCCCATCGCGTTCGGCTATTTGTCCCGCCCCAAAACTTCCTGCGTCATAAGGACTATCTCACATGGATCACGTACTTCGCGAAAACTGCGATGACGTTCGGGCCCGCATCATCCACCTGCGGGACTCTCTTTGACTTGCTCATCAAGCAGAGACGCATTGACGAGATCAATGCCACGATGGCTGGGACTGGTTTCTGGGAAAACCAGGCAAAAGCTCAGGCGCTGGTGACGGAGTTGCGGCAGCTCAACGCGATCACGAAGCCGTTGGTTGCGCTGGTCTCGGCGGCGGACGACATGCAGGTGTTGATCGAGTTCGCGGAGGCCGACGATTCCGGCGAAAGCGAACGAGAACTCGTGCAGCTTTTGGAGCGGGTGAAGAGCCAGCTCGAAGCGCTCGAACTGCAAGAGATGATGTCGGCACCGGAAGATGTCTGCGGCGCGTACATCCAAATTCAAGCGGGTGAAGGTGGGACCGATTCGGCCGATTGGGCCGAGATGCTGTTGCGGATGTATCTGCGTTGGGCCGAAGAGCACGGCTTCGAGACCGAGGAATTGGATCGTTCGCCGGGCGAAGAGGCGGGGATTCGCAATGCCACGATCGCCATTCGAGGCGACTACGTTTACGGCTATCTCAAAGGTGAGATGGGAGTGCATCGGCTGATTCGCATCAGCCCGTTCGATTCAGCGGCTCGGCGACAGACATCGTTCGCCGCGTTGGATATCACCCCCGAAGTGGACGAGAACGTCGAGATTGATGTCGATTGGGAGAACGACGTGCGTGTCGACACCTATCGCTCGGGCGGTGCCGGTGGCCAACACGTCAACAAGACTGACTCGGCCGTGCGACTCACGCACATTCCGACCGGAGTCGTCGCTGCGTGTCAGAACGAGCGGTCGCAAATGAAGAACAAAGCGACGGCAAAGAAGATGCTCATTGCCAAGCTCTATAAAATCCAGAGCGAGAAACGCGAAGCGGAGCTCGCGGCCAAACGTGGCAGTAAATCGAAGATCGGCTTCGGTGGCGAACCGGTGCGGCACTACGTGCTCAACCCCGATCAGTTCGTGAAGGACGCTCGCACCGGGATGCGCGTCGGCAATCCTCAGCCGGTGCTCGACGGCGGCATCGACGGATTTCTGGAAGCCTACTTGCGGTGGAGGATCGGCAAGTAGTTGCGACTCATGCCGGTGGTGACTTCGGCCAGAAATAGGCTCCCTGCCTTGTCGCTCGTCTGACGATCTTGTTGGTAGGACGGGCACTCTTGCCCGTCGCTAATTTTCGACGGGCAAGAGTGCCCGTTCTACCAAGGGATCTTCGGAGCCGATGATGGGCGAGCGGCGACGACCTGTGAGTACGGGAGCGACGACGGCACAATCGGCTCAGCCGGTGGAGTTGACTGGGTATATCGTCGCGTTCCTGAACTACCAGCAGGCCGAATGCGGCATGTCGCGGAACACGATCGCGGCGTATGCGACCGATCTGAAGCAATTCGCCGAATGGTTTCGCGAGCATGGGCCGGTAACACTCAACGACGTCAGCCTTACGACGTTGACCGGACATTTGCAGTGGTTGCACGAGCGGCAGCTTCAGGCGAGCACGATCGCGCGGCATCTGGTTTCGATCAAGATGCTGTTTCGCTTCTTGGTACTGGAAGGAGTTTTGCTGGAGAGC
>JAYUFI010000556.1:0-1816 GCA_043738805.1 Planctomycetaceae bacterium
GGCGAAATCTTTTTCGAGCAACCCGCCCGCAATACGGCGATCCATTGCGGAATCATCGACTACCAAAATTGTGGTCATCATGAGGCTCACGGCTGCGACAGAAACTGCTGCAATTCGGTCACACACGAGTGCAACTCCGGCCGCAGCGTTTCCAACAGTTGTCCAGCGGCGGGGAGATTACCGGCCAAGGCCAACATTTCCAAATCCTGAGAGGGAGGAACGAGCTTGTCGATGCCAAATGTCCGACAGGCTCCGCGGATTGAATGAGCGGCTCGGCGCAGGACGGTTGCATCGTTTTGACGGAGTCCTTGATCGAGGTTACTGAACCAACGCGGGAAATCCTCCAAGCACGCCGCCACTACTTCACGCAGAAGCTTTTGATCACCGCCAACAGCCGCGAGTGCTTGCTTCCAATTCACGAACCTCGCATCCGGCGTATGCCCGTTATTCCGTAGCACTGGCGGCTCGCCTGTGTTTTCATTGGTCGTGTCTGTGCTTTCCCTTGAAGGTTCAGCGACAAGCAGGCGAGCCGCCTGCTCAACGTTGTTCGCCTCGACTTGCCGAACCGGCTGCGTGCGCAGACGCGGCGGCTTCTTATGAATTTCCTCTTTGGGAAAGACCGCATTCGAAAAGTCTGCTTCGAGTGTTTCAAACATTTGATCGGAGCGAATCGGCTTCGTCAGATATTCGTCCATGCCCGCCGCGAGACAGCGTTCGCGATCGCCGGTCAACGCCTGAGCGGTCATCGCGATGATGGGTCGATGAATGCCCAGACGCGCTTCTCGTTCGCGAATTACGCGAGTCGCTTCCAGCCCGTCCATCTCGGGCATTTGGATGTCCATGAGCACTCGATCAAACGGCTGCCGGAAGATGAGATCGACCGCCTCGCGACCGTTGTTTGCGATCGTCACGTGATGCCCGCGTTTGGTCAGCAATGCAACCGCGAGTTTCTGGTTGTAGAGGCTGTCTTCTGCCAACAAGACTTTCAGCGACGTGCGCGCGACAGGCGACGGTCGATCGGGAAGCGTCGGCGCGTCAACACCCGCCGTCCCCAACCGCAGCGACATCAGCGTGTCGAGCAATTCCGATTCGTTGACCGGTTTGGAAATCGCCGCATCGAGCTGCAACTGTTCGCAGCGACTCAATTCGTGCGTTCGATCCGCCGAACTGAGCATCATCAACAACTGCCCCATGCGTTCGGCAAGTCCAGCTTTAATCGTTGAGGCTAGTTCAAAGCCATCCACGCCGGGCATCTGCGCATCGACGATCGTAAACGCAAAAGATTGCTCAGTGCCGGTGACTTGTTCCAAAACCGCGATCGCCCCTTTCGCGCTGCTCACCGCCAGCGGTTGCGTCTGCCACGACGTAAACAGATCGAAGAGTTGCTGCCGACTCGTCGCGTTATCGTCCACGATGAGGACTCGCAGGCCGCTCATTGGTGACGGAACATTGGGGAGCGCGGCGTCGGCGGGAACTCGAAATCGGCACGTCACAAAGAACGTGCTGCCGTGACCGAGTTCGCTCTTCAACCAAACTTGCCCGCCCATCAACCGAGCCAACTTAGCGGTGATTGACAAGCCCAGACCAGTGCCGCCGTATTTGCGATTGATCGACGTATGAACTTGCTCAAATGCTTCGAAGATTGCGGCCTGACGATCTTGTGGGATGCCGATGCCCGTGTCTTGAACATCGAGCCGCAATTCGATCGCGTTCGCATCGCAAGCGGTCACGTTGATCCGCAGGACGACTTCGCCGGAGTCGGTGAACTTGATCGCGTTCCCCAGCAAGTTCATCACGATCTGTCGCAGCCGCACCG
>JAYUFI010000557.1:0-4847 GCA_043738805.1 Planctomycetaceae bacterium
TTCACGATTGGTGTCGATCACGACAATGATCTGTTGGTTGTCGATGGTTCGCCAGCAGCGGTTGTCGGAGTTCGCAAACTGATTGCGAAACTGGATGTCGCCGCGAGCAACGATGATCGCAGCGTGCGGATGATCGCGTCGAATCACAACGTCCGCGAAGTGGCTCAAGCGCTGCGCCCCGCGATGAAGCAACTGATCCAAAACAATCAAGACGCGAGCGGCGAGGATCTCGAAGCCGATGACGCGGCAATGCCCGCCAAAGCACCGCTGAAGAAAGGGAACTCGAAGTCCAAAGCCGCTCAAAAGCCAGCGAATGCAAAATCGAAAGCGAAGGACGCAAACTCAAAGAAGCCGAGCAAAGAGTCCACCGCCGAAGATGATGCCGAGATGTCGAAACCGGCTGACGAAGCGAATGACCCCAAGAATCCGCCCGCAGTGGTCGGTGGTTTGAAGGGAGACGTGAACGTCGAGGCGTTGGACGATCTCGGTGTCTTGATCTTGCGTGGCAATGAGGCGGACGTTCAAGCGGTCATGAGCATCATCAAGCAAATCGAAAAACTCTCGGCGGGTTCGAGTCCTGACATTCATGTCCGCCTGTTGAAACACGTTGATAGCGAATCGCTCGCCGAACTGCTGACGTCGGTTTATGAAAAGCTCAATCGCTCGCGCGGTCGTGAGCGTGATGTGACGCAACAAATTTCCGTCATCGCGATCGGCAAACCGAACTCGGTGATGGTCCTCGCGTCGCAGAACGACATCGACACGGTTGATACGTTGATCGACAAGCTCGATCAGCCGATCGATCCGACGAATGAGTTCGAGGTCTTTAAGTTGCGATACGCGGTTGCCAGCCAAGTGCTGACGGCGGTTGACAACTTCTTCGGTGGCGGCAGCTCCACGGGAGGTGCCGGACAAGCCCCGCTTCAAGGGACCGGGACATCGCGAACGACTGGCGGCTTGCGTGGCCGAGTCAAAGCAATTTCTGATTCGCGAACGAACTCGGTCATCGTGCAAGCGAAGCCGCGTGACTTGGAAGAAGTTCGTCGGCTGATTGATGAACTCGACAAAGTCGGTTCGGAATCGGTGAGCAAGATCAAACTGATCCCGTTGAAAAACGCGCTCGCGGAAGAGATCGCCGAACTTTTGAATCTTGCGATTCAAAGTGCGATCAGTCCACCGGCTCAAGCCCGCTCCAATCAAACTGGTGGCGGCGGAGGTGGCGGAGCGGCTGTTGGTGCGCAAGGACAAGTCGATCAGAAGCTGCGCGAGGCAAAAAGCGCCATCTTGCAATTCTTGGAAAACGATGCGAACGGCGAGAGCTTGATCGAAACCGGCGTCCTGTCCGACATCCGCATCAATGCCGATTCGCGAACCAACAGCTTGATCGTGACAGCTCCGGAAGAAAGCCTCGCTTTGATCGAAGCGCTCGTGCGACGTTTCGACAAACCGTCGTCGATGGTGGCCGAGATCAAACACTTCATGCTGAAAAACGCCGACGCTTCATCGGTCGTGAAGATGCTCAACGAACTCTTCAATCAACAGCAGCAAGGACAGGGACAAGGTCAGCGTGCTGGCAATCAACAGCAGCAACAGCTTGGCCTGCAACTTGCTGGAGCCGAAGACGCCAGCAGTCAGCTCATTCCGTTGAAGTTCTCCACGGACATCCGGACCAACAGCATCATCGCCGTCGGCGGTGCCGAAGCGTTGAGCGTTGTCGAAGCGATCATCCTGCGACTCGACGCCAGCGATGTGCGACAACGCGAAAGCTCGGTCTATCGCTTGAAGAACAGCCCCGCTCAAGAAGTCGGCAATGCGATCACGCTCTTCCTGCAAGGCCAACGTGATCTTGCGAACACAGGCAACCAAGATTTGATCAGCGATGTGGAACAACTGGAACGACAAATCATCGTCGTCGCCGAACCGAACTCCAACAGCCTGCTGATCAGTGCGACGCCTCGGTACTTCAAGAACATCATGGAAATGGTGACGCGCATTGATGCCGCGAAGCAGGAAGTCATGATCCAAGCACTGCTCGTCGAAGTGACGCTCGACAACACGGATGAATTCGGGATCGAGTTAGGCTTCCAAGATTCACTGCTTTTCAATCGCAGTGTGATCAACGCCAGTGACATCACGACGATCACTCAAACGATTCCCGCCACACCGACGACCACCGCGTTGCAACAACAGAGCATCATTTCGCAGGCGGCTAGTCCTGGTTTCTTGTTTAATAACCTGAATCCGTTGGGCAACAACACCGGAGCGAAAGGCTCTGATCCGAATCAAGTTGGAGGGCAAGGCCTCAGTAACTTCGGTGTCGGGCGAACGAGTTCCAACGCGCCGGGCTTCGGCGGGTTAGTGCTGTCTGCCGGTTCCGAATCGGTCAATGTTCTCCTGCGAGCGTTGTCAGCCAGTCGCCGGTTAGAAATCCTCAGCCGTCCACAAATTCGGACGCTCGACAGCCAAACGGGAACAATCAACGTCGGCCAGATCGTGCCCGTCGTGAATGGGTTCACGTCGAATGGTGCCATTGGCACACTCGTCCCCACGGTCCTGCGTGACCCAGCGGGAATCATTCTGGAAGTGACTCCCAGAATCACCCCGGATGATCGCATCGTGATGCAAGTCCATGCCGAGCGAAGCAGCTATAACTCAGGCTCAACGGCCAGCGTGACTCTTGCCCCTGGCATCACTTCTCCAGTGAAAGACATCAGTACAGCGCTCACCACGATCTCGGTTGCCAACGAACAGACGGTTGTCGTCGGCGGTTTGATCCAGAAGACCGACGACGTGCAAGTCCGCAAAGTGCCGTGGTTGGGAGATATGCCGATCATCGGCAACGTCTTCCGTTTCGACGCACATCTCCGCAAACGAACCGAACTACTGATCTTCCTCACGCCACGCATCGTCAAGAGCAACAGCGTTTCGGAGATCATCAAGCAGATCGAATCGGAACGCTTGCACTACACCGAAGAGGACGCGGAAGCACTTCACGGCCCATTGTTCTGTGCTCCGACTTCAACATTGTCTGGCCCCACAGATGGCACCGCGGTTCCTACTTACGGACCAGGCGAATTGTGGATGCCACCTGCCCCACAAGAGCCAGCACCACAGCCGATGGGCAGCAAATCAAAATCCACACCGCGCATCCTGCCGGTTCCGCCAGCCAACGACAGCGAGACTCGCGGCATTCAAGAAGTGAGTTATCAGCCGCCCAACAACGCTGCGACGAACTTGCAGGCCGCTCCGAAAAAGGCCAAGCCCACGAAAAAGACGACGTCCATCTTGGACACTTTCCATCGCGAGAAGCCTGCTGCCGGAAGATGACAGTCGCCGTCAGGTGAGCCGGGCGGCGTCAGCCCCCGGACCATCACGAACAACTTATCCGGGGGCTAACGCCGCCCGGCTCGCCAAAATTTCGGACGAATCATGAACACTCTCCGCCGAATACCATGTTCGCCAACCGCCGTTCGACATTCATCAATGATGCTCGTCGCGGTGATCGGCCTATCGTTATTTTCCGGATGCACGACCGGCGGACTGTTTTCGTCGTGGACTCACAAGGAACAGTTTCAGAAAGCGACACCGAGCAATCCTGTTGTCCGGGCTCTCTGTTTGTGGGAGCCCGCCGAAGGTACAGGAACCGATAACAAACCGGCTCGCGGTGTCGCCGGACAAGTCTTCTTCTTCACACGCGACAGTGTTTCGTCCGTCGCCGTGGACGGTGACGTCCGAATTTTTATGTTCGACGATCAAGGGACCGAGGAAGAACAGAGCGTGCCGCTACACCAGTTTGATTTCAAGGACAATACCTTCCGCACCTTCTTATCGCCGACTCAGTTTGGCCCCGCTTATCAATTGTTTGTCCCGTATTCCCGCAAAGGCCGACATCAAGCGGAGCTTGCCGTTCGAGTCCGACTGGCTCAACCCGGAGCGCCTCCGGTCTTCTCCGACCTAACGAAAGTCGTGCTCCTCGGTCACGAGCGTTTCAAACCCAAGACGACGTCGGCAACTCCGACGGCCGTATCCGCAGAAACTGAGGCCATCCCCATCGAGCAAGGGAATACAACTGATGTCGTCACGCCCAAATTGATCGAACAGACATTCCGCGACATTCAGCGAGAACGCCAACCAACACCCGCAGCGAACTCCACGAGAACTCAGAAAACTTCTGAACCACAAATGCGAGCCAATATCACCGGCGGAGAATTCAGCGTGACCAATAACTCCGAAGAACCGCCTCAACAACCCAGCAGAATGCGTCTGCGACAGTCGGCTCGCGTTGTGCAAGTTGAAGAACATGACGCCGATGTCGAACTGGAAGAGTGAAACATGTGCATTTATTGTCCAACGTTGGTTACGACGCGCAAGCGAATGGTCCACGGCGATATCGCCACAACTCATCAAACGATTGTCTGATGGCATTCCCTCCGTCACCGGATAGGATGCCGCTCGTCGAACGACATAGGTCGGACACAAACAGTGTCCGAGTCGGCTTCCCCGACATCAGGATGCGATCATGCGGCAGTTCACCAAACACGCAGCAAGTCTCTTCGCTATCACGGTTGCCAGTGGGCTTTCCATGCAGACGGCATCGGCTCAATTCAGCAGCGCTTCGCGCACCGGCAGCGCGTCGGGTAACGCGCTGACCGGCAGTGGCCTTGGCGGTTCGACCAGCGGCTTGGGCGGGAGCACTCAAGGACAAAGCCTGGGCGGCCAAGCAAATGCCGGAGCCAATCGAACGGCGGGCACCGGGCAAAGTGCTCTCCAACAATCTCTACTCAATCAAAACAACGCTCAAAACGGCTTCATCGGTGGCCGCAATCAACAGCAGCAATTCATCGGCG
>JAYUFI010000558.1:0-4837 GCA_043738805.1 Planctomycetaceae bacterium
AGACATCCTCCCCTCCCCGGTTTCCGCGCGGGCCCACATCGTTCTGGCAGGCGGTTCCTTCGCGGAGCGTGAAGGGACGTTCGTGAATCACGCTGGACTCGCTCAAGCGATCAAACGCTCGATCCGATCGCCAGAAGACGCGCGACCCGATGGTCGAATCCTGTGGGACTTGTCCAATCGTAAAGGGTTGTTCAACGCGAGCGTGCTCCGCAAAGAGATCGCAGATGAAGTTCGCACGCTGTCGATTTTCGTCACCGAAATGACCGAATCAGGAGCCTTTGTCTGTTAGCGGCCTCAGCGTACTCACCGAAACGGCCTGAACTAATTGACTTTGTTTATACGTCGGGGTCTAATTCGCCTCAGCATTTTCCGGCGGAGAGTCGTCTTAAGAGAGCACGAAACTGTGGAGCGCGACATCAGAACGTCCAACGTCACGGTTGGCTTCCGAACTGGTTTGCTCGCGACGCCGGGATCAACTCAAACTGCTAGCGGAGGTCTCAATGAAGGGCTTGATGCGAGGTGTGGTAGTGGCTGGTGTGTTGGCCGGGCTTTTGGCGGTGGGTGCGAACAGCGCACAAGCTCGCCCAAAGTACAAGGGCGCGTTTGAAAAGCAGTACCCTGAAGTCGTTACGAAAGAAGGCAAAGACGGCAAGCTGACTTGCGCTGTCTGCCATGAAGGGGACGACAAAAAGAAGCGCAATAACTACGGCGAAGCGCTCGGCAAGAATACCGGCAAAAACGAAATGGACGAAGCCAAGCTTAAGGAAGCGCTTGAGAAGACAGAGAAAGAGAAGAGCGCGGTGAAGGACAAGACCTTCGGCGATCTTCTGAAAGACGGCAAGTTGCCGGCCAGCAAGTAATGAGATTCACGGTCATCTGACGTTTTGGAGAAGACCACCATTTTGGTGGTCTTCTTTTTTTACCGAGTCGCACCATGCAACTGCTGATCATTCGACATGCTCGTGCCGCTGAAGCATCTGGCTTCCCCGATTCGCAGCGTCCGTTGACCGCGTTAGGCCGCCGCGAATTTGAAGCATCGGCACGTTGGATTGTCGAAAAAGGAGTGACTCTCGGCCACGTCTTTCATAGTCCTGCGATCCGGACGACGGAGACTGCGGAAATCCTCGCGAACGTGGCCGGACTAAGAGATCACGTTCGACAATCGGTGTCTTGGCTCGCGCTCGGCACAGGAATCGACGAAATCCTGCCGATGCTGTCTCAGGCTCCTGCCGAGATCACGGCGCTGGTTGGTCATGAACCAAACATGAGCGCACTCGCTTCGTCACTCATCGGCGGCGGTTGGATCTCGTTCCGTCCGGGCACGATTGCCTGCATCGAGTTTGAATCCGCCGTTGCCTCCGGATTGGGAAAGCTGAACTGGTTGCTCGACGCAGGACTGTTCGAGTCGTGTCCGCGCGACTCCGTCATTTGAAGTGTCCGCGTATGCCATTGAAGCTTGGCTCGCAAGCGAACAGGTTGCGACAAGCTCTTCGCTTGCGCGTCAGGCTTCAATGAGACTGTGAACAATTCAGGCTAAGTTTCTCCAGCTTCTTTCGTAAACCCCAAGCAGACTTCGTAGAAATGCCAACCGAGCCTTCTGTAAATGACAGAGCCCATGCCGGAGTGGCATGGGCTCTGTTCGTTTTCAGATGTCACCTTCAGATTGGTTCGCAGCAATCGTCAACGCTACTGTTGAGGAACACTGACCATAGAAGATGAAACCAGCAATTTAGACGAGAGACCTAGCACCAAGTGTTGAGCTTGGCGTCGCTGAGTGTCTCGTCAACCTTATCGAGGCAGCTCGCGTCGATGACGATGTCACGTCCGAGGTTGCCGGAGATCGTGTCGATACCGGCTTCACCATTGACGTAGTCATCTCCGGTTCCACCCACGACGATGTCGTTGCCGTTTCCGCCTAGCAAGCTGTCGTTACCGGCTTCACCCAGAACGGTGTCATTCCCATCTCCGCCGGTGATCGTGTCGTTGCCATTATCACCAGACAGTTTGTCGTTGCCGGCTCCGCCATCGATCGAGTCGTTACCCGTTGTGGCTGGATCATCGTCGGCATCCCCATCGCCGCAGATCTTGTCGTTGCCGAGACCCCCCAACAGCGTGTCGTCACCCGCTCCGCCTTCGATGAAGTCATCACCTGATTGACCATCAATGCGGTCGGCTCCTCCCGAGCCATCTAAGCTATCGTTGCCGGCACCACCAAGAATCGTGTCATTGCCGCTTTCACCGAGCACCAAGTCGTTGCCTGCGTCGCCGTCCAGCCAATCGCTGCCGCCATTGCCGCGAATCGTGTCATTGCCATCGTTACCACTGATCGTGTCATTGCCTTCGCTGGATGGCAGTGAGTCAACATCACCAACCAGAACGTCGTTGCCAGCTCCACCGGTGATCGCGTCATTACCGACACCACCAAGAATCGAGTCATTGCCGTTGCCGCCATTGACCGTGTCATTGCCGTCGCTGCCCAGCAGCGTGTCGTTGTCGTCACCACCTTCGATGCTGTCATCGCCAGTATTGCCGTCGATCGAGTCGAAGCCGGCGTCACCGAACAGGACGTCGTTGCCGGCGCCACCGTTGATGCTATCACCGCCAGTATTGCCGTGGATCGTGTCGTTGCCGCCGAGCCCGAACAGAACGTCGCTGCCAGAACCACCGAAGATCGCGTCGCTACCACCGTTGCCGCGAACGGTGTCATTCCCATCGTCACCGTTGAGAACGTCGTTTCCATCGGCTGTGGCTCCTGCAACTGAGTCATCACCGAGGATGAGATCGTCGCCAAATCCGCCATTGATCGTGTCGTCACCTTCGTTGCCGGTTAATTTATCATCACCAGCACCACCTTTGATCACGTCATTGCCGAGCCCACCAAACACGGTGTCGTTACCGTCTCCCGCGCTGATGTTGTCGTTGCCGGAGTCAACTGCATTGTTTTGGGAGTCACCGTAGATTTCATCTTTACTGGCAGTACCGATGATCGTGTCGTTACCTGCACCACCTTCGATCGTGATGTCGAAGTGCGTCAGGACGACCGCATTGCCGCTGATGCGGTCATTGCCATCGCCACCCAGCAACAGGATGTCGCTGTGGCCGGTCATGTTGGTGGCAATCGTGATCGAGTCGTTGCCAGCACCACCATCGACGGTGATGCTTTCCACATTGACAGTCGAAATACTTTGCCCAGTTCCTGAAGAGATCTTGTATTTGAATTTCCCGACCTCCGAAACGGTCAGTGTGTCGTTGCCAGTTGTCCCAACAACCGAGATTTGATCTTCAAATGCAGGATCATTAGATCCTCCATCGGCAGTTTCGGAGACATCATCGCTGTGCCAAATGAGCAAGTCTTGACCGACTCCGCCGACCATCGTGTCGAGTCCGGCTCCACCATCAACGGTGTCATCGCCAACTCCACCATCGACTTTGTCGGCTCCGTCGCCGCCATTGACGACGTCGTTTCCGTCTTCGCCATTCACGCAGTCGCCACCGGCACCGCCATCCAGCGAATCATCGCCGAGACCACCGTAGATTTGATCTTCCCCGTCACCGCCATCAACGGTGTCAGCACCATCGCCACCGTAGATCGTGTCGGAGTCCGCTTCGCCAAAGATCACGTCGTTGCCGGCTCCGCCATTGATCTCATCGAAGCCGTTGCCACCGAGAATCGAATCGTCGCCGTCACCGCCGTTGATCGAATCGTTCCCGTCGCCACCGTTGATCGTGTCGTCGCCATTACCGCCATTGATTTCGTCGTTGACCGAACTGCCGATGATCTCATCGTTGCCATCGCCGCCATTCAACGTCACGTGAACGCTGTTGCTGTTATCAACTGGCTGAAGTGAATCAAACCCCGACAGCGCGACCGCACTCACATCAATCTCTTCATCTCCGGTGCTCCCGGTAATCAACAGATTTTGAATGTCAGACGCCGGAGTCGTGAGGACCGTATCCGTAGAGACACTCGTAGCTCCATCAATCACCGTCACGACTGGAAAACCAGCGTTATTGACCGACATCGATAACTCATCATTCGCATCAATCGACAGGTCAACCAAGGCCGCCGTGTCAGCGTTAATTGTGAGCGTGAGTAACGCACGGCTCTCCAGTTGTTCGAGTTGCACCAACGCTCGGCGCGAATGACGCAGGCTGGCTCGCTTCAATGACTGCTTCAACGACATCAACCAAGAAACTCCACGCATCTTCAATCTCCCTATTTAGGAAGCGGCCAATTGACGCCTAAGCCAGGCCGGCTTCGTGACCCATCTGACAACCCCAACAACGCCCCACTCCGAACGTCGTGAGGTCGCAGAAATACACGCCAACCAGATCGTCAAGTGAAATCTCTGAACTCGACGGTCTTCGGTCTGTTGCACATACCATTTCTCCATCGTCTGAGAGTCCCCCGGATCAGCGAAACACTGCCGGATGTCCGGTCTCTTCGGACGGTGACGAGAGCGACAGCCGTGAGGGTTCGCGCGAGTACAACACGCTCGCGGGTACTGACGATTTCGAGGGGTCATGGAACGTGCCAGAGGCGTTACATCCGGAAGAGTCCACTGGGCCGCCGACCTGTGATTCGTGTCGATCAACGCTATGACCGTCACAGTCGAAATAGTCTCGCATCGTGGTGCCGCCGATTCTCGATGACCAAATGGGCGAGTACATTCCGTCGCCTTCAACGTAGTAACCCGAAGCATCAGCGAGGTTGGACACTCCAAGCGACTGCGAACCGAAACATTTTGAAATGCTCCCGTCTACACTCAATGTCGCGCCGCTTGCCCTGGCCTAATCCTTGGGGCGGCTTTGCTATCTGCGGTAATTTCCGAAACCT
>JAYUFI010000559.1:0-4833 GCA_043738805.1 Planctomycetaceae bacterium
GTCCGGTTTTTCAGACCGGGGGTTCAGTTCGACCGTTTTGAAAAACCGGACTACGGAATCATTCTTCTTCGCCTCCTAAAGAGTTCGTGCCGAAGACGTTGTTATTCCTGCAAGATTGTGGCGCGACGTTCCGCGTCGCGATTCACGACGCGGAGCGTCGTGCAACAATGTTACTTCGCGTGCAGCGCCTCATGTTGAACATCGTCGTGCGGGCGCGTGTCTCGTCCTCTGCTGGAAGTCAATTCAATCCGATCGACGAATTTGACGTTCGCGCAATCGTCGAGTTCATCGGTGTGACAGGCTGCCGGATTTTTGATGAGGAACCGAAACGGGCCTCCCTTCGCTTCCGGATACGGCGCGCCGCCAAGCTGATAGACCAGCACCGCCTCATCGACAATGGCGGCCAACGGAATGCTCGCAGCGAAGTCATCTTTCGTGGCATGCAAAGTGAGATAGCTCACCGATTCCTGTGGGCGAACTCGGTTGAGAAGCGACCGCAGAGTCACACCGTCGCCCGGACGCTTCGGATGAAAGCGGCTGACGTCGCGAACTTGGTCAGCTTCTGGAAACGCACAAAGATCATTGAAGGAAAACGAAGTCGGTTGCGCAACATCACCGTCGATTCGCAATTGAATAGCAGAAGCAGACATCTCAAGGCTCGCATTTTTCTCGGAGAAAAGAACGAAGGCACGCTAATTCAACGAGTGCGAGGCGACAAGCCGAGCGGAAGCGCAGAGCTAAAAGCGAGAATGATCATTGGAAAACGGGGTTCGTGTCTCAAAACACGGTTTGACCTCGATCGTCAAATCCCCTGATAATCCGCTGCCGCTTGCGAATGACGCCGTTGCAAGCTGTCATGGCGAGAGGGGTTCTTTGGGGAGAATGATGATGTTTCGTTTGCTGCATTGTGGTCGCTGGGTTGTGCGCGGGGTGCTGTTGGCGATGTTGGTCTTGTGCCTCGGAACGACGGTTCGAGCAAACCATCGGCACCATGTGACCGTTTACGGTGGCGTGTATGGGCCGGGCTATTTTGTGTATCCGAACTGCGTCACGAATTGGTACGGATACCCGGTTGGGCCAGTTGTTGGTGGCGGACTCGTCGTGGGCTCGGGGGGCTTTTATGGCGGGTACTCGAACTATGGATATTCGAACTACGGCTATTCGTCATGGAGTCCGTTTTTCGGACCAACGGTGATTCGACAAACGACCGTCGTGCCTGTCAGTCCGACTGTGATTGTGACGACTCCGCAGCCGGTGGCTGTTCGCTCAACACGACGCGTGTTGCCACCGCCGCCGCCACAAGACGGCGTCAACATGCAGGACATCTTGCAGCAACACACAGAACGGCGCGAGGGAACTCCGTCGGAAGTCGATGTCGCTTCAACCGTGCGTCCGGTGAGTGCGTCGTCTCGCGCGGGGAAGGAACGGAGTCGGCAGTTTCAAGCAGAGGGAGATCGTCTGCTGCACGACGGGCAGTTCGTCAAAGGTTATTTGCGATACTTGGAAGCTCAGCGCGAAGCAGAAGATCGTGCGGACGTTTATTTCCGACAGGCATTCGCACTCGTCGCGATGGGCCGACACTCACACGCCGTCATGAAGATGAAGCGTGGGCTGCAAGTGGATTCAACATGGCCCAAGAATGCCGCATCGCTAGATGCCGTTTACGGCGTCGAGAACGTGGTCCATAAGACCGAATATCTGCAACGAGTGGCTGATTGGGCGAATGCAAATGTCCGCGACGCCGATCGGTTGTTCTTGATGGGGGTCATGCTTTACTGCGATGAAGATCCGCGAGCAGCGGAGTTTCTTCGCAGTGCGTCGAAGTTGTCCGGTGGTCAAGGAACCCACTTGCAGGCTTTCTTAAAACCGTCCGATCGTTTGCCGCAACCTCCGCGAGAAGTTGCGGCTGAAGGGCGAGGTGCGTTGCCGCCGCCCCCTCCACCGAAGGACGATGTTGCCAACGCCGATGTGCGCCGAGCACCGCAAGAATTACGACTCAAGCCGCTCCCGCAAGTGCCGCAAAACGGCGGCGGACCTCGATTGCCAGTGCTCGATGCGGTTCCTCCAGAACCGGCTCGGCGCGAGTTGATTCTGCCGGATGTACTTGATGCGAACGGCGAATACGTCCCTTGATGCCGTTGCCATGTTGAGCTTGTCAAAACGTGAACTTTGGCTGGCGTGTCAGGCGATGCCGCGAATCACGCCACCGTAAAAACGTTGTTCGCGAGTGGATGATTGCAGCCGTAACGCTCCATCATCGGCAATCCCCAAACAGAGGCCGGTGACGACTCGTTGGCCGATGTCGAGCGAAACAGATCGACCGCGCAGGACGCATCGCGATTGCCAAAGTTCAACCAATGAGTGATCGGCTTCGGCCAGCCGTTTCAAATTGCGATCGAGTTGTTGCAGGAACGTCGTCAACACGCTCGTGCGATCAAATGCGATTTCGGTTTCATCGAGCAGCGAAGTGGCATGCAATTGCAAATCGGCGGGGGCCGAATCGAACGAGTTATTCACGTTCAACCCAACGCCGATGACCAACCGACCGCAGCGGGTCGGTGGAACCTCCACCAAAATGCCGCACGCTTTGCGACGATTGAGCCACACATCGTTCGGCCACTTCAATCCAACCGTGTGTGATTTCGAGTGAGTTATCTGAGCCAGACTTTCGAGAACCTCACACACCGCGACACCGACGGTCAACGAAATCTGCGGCCAGCGCGATTCCGGCAATGCGTAGTCGGTCGCGTCGATGATCACAGAGAACAGCAACGCCCCATCGCTCGACCACCAACGATTAGCGCCGCGACCACGACCTGCGGTTTGTCGTTCGGTCAGGATCAGATACGGAATTGGCAAATCGTCAATCTCGCACAACGACAAAGCGCGGTCGTTGGTCGAACCGATTTCAGCGTGAGGCTCGACTTCGCGGAGGAACGTTTCCGTGCGCAAGCGGCGTAAATCATCAGGTAAGAATGACGTGGCGGCGTTCATCCAAGATCACTCACTTTGGCCTCTGTTTTATTTACTCAAACTGAGCAGTCTTCACCGCCAAGGCGCGAAGTACGCGAAGGAACACTCCAAAGTCAGTTCTTAATAGCCGTGATGCAAGGCGACTTTGAAAACGGTCATCATCCTGATTTCTTTGTGGCTCTTCGCGTTCTTTGCGCCTTGGCGGTGAAACATCTCATTCAAGACTGCGTGCGGTATATTAAACGCGCAACCCCAAAACTTCCTGACAAGCAGCCGTTGCTCTGGTGAATGAGCCCCCGCGCCGCATAAGCTGGAGGCGAGCGGGGACCGCGTTCCGCCAATTGCTGTTGTCAGCGATGTGTGCTGCCCGCCAGTGAGACCTCATGCGGCCCAACGCGAGATCGAGAGGCTGTGATGCTCCGCTTTCAAAATCGAGGATTGCGACTGTGTGACCGAGTCTCTCGACGCGAGGCGATTCGAGTCGGTGGCTTGAGTGCGTGCGGTCTCACGTTGCCACACTTGCTCAAGCAATCAACGCTCGCGGCCTCCGAAGGATCAACAACCGCGATCGGTGGCCGAGCAAAATCCTGTATCGTGCTATTCTTGATGGGCGGCCCGTCGCAACATTCGACGTGGGATCCGAAGCCCGATGCGCCCGATAACGTGCGCGGTGAGATCGCTCCGATTTCGACGAACGTCGCCGGGATGCAATTCGGCGAACTGATGCCGCGACTCGCTCAACACGCCGACAAGCTCGCGGTCTTGCGAGCGGTTTCGACGAACGACAACGCGCACTCGTCGAGCGGTTATTACATGCTCACCGGTCGTCCGCACGCGCCGATGAATACGGAGAACGCGAATCCCGGCCCGCCGAATGATTGGCCCAATTGGGGTTCGGTGTTGCAACGACTCAGTCCGCCGCGCGGGCATTTGCCGGGTTCAGTGAGGCTGCCGAATCACATTTTCAACACCGATGGTTCCACATGGCCGGGACAAGACGGCGGCATGTTGGGGCGAGCCGTTGATCCGTGGCTCTTTCGTTGTCAGCCATCGGCAGCCGATTACAGGATCACCGAGTTTCAATTGCCCGACAATTTTCCGCTGCAACGTCTCGCGTCGCGGCGTGACCTCGTGCGGTCGCTCGATCAACAACAAGAAGCGGCGGCTCAAGCAAATCGTGCGAGAACTTTCGATGAGCAACAAACTCGCGCTTACGGATTGCTCGCGTCTGCCGCCTCACGAGGCGCATTCGATCTCTCTGTTGAATCAGAGAAGACTCGTCAGCAGTATGGCATGTCACCATTCGGTCAGAGTTGTTTGTTGGCTCGACGATTGATCGAAGCGGACGTCCGCTTGGTACAAGTGAATTGGTATCGTGGTCCCGACGAGCCTGCCGACAACCCTTGCTGGGACTCGCATAAGAACGAAACGAAACGCTTGCGAGAGGTTCTCGTCCCGCCAACGGATCAAGGATTCGCGGCGCTGCTGGAAGACTTGGCTCAGCGAGGCCGATTAGACGAGACGCTCATCGTCTGCATGTCCGAGTTCGGGCGGACACCGAAGCTCAACGGCCAAGCCGGGCGCGAACACTGGGGGCCAGTCTTCTCGATCGCACTCGCCGGAGGCGGCATTCGTGGAGGAGTCGTTCACGGAGCGTCTGATGCACTCGGTGCCTATCCGCATCACGGACTCGTGCGCCCGGAAGACATCACCGCGACGATGTTTCATTGCCTCGGCCTGTCACCCGACACCGAATTTCTCGACAACCAAAATCGCCCCTACGCGATCAGTCGCGGCCAAGTGATTCAGCCGATCATGGCGTAGCTCGGTTTTCCAAACCGGGCGGGTGAGTTCGCCCGG
>JAYUFI010000560.1:0-12791 GCA_043738805.1 Planctomycetaceae bacterium
GAGGATCGTCGTCAAAAAAAGAAACTCAAAACTGCATCGACCACTCATTGCGAATCGTCAGTTCCACCAAGGCCGATTGATTCACAGCCTCTCTGCGGCCAAGGTCAAGAGCCAAAGAGTCGCCGGAAAGGACGTGGGTTCGTCGGGTAGCCCGGCGTTAAGCTGTGCCATCCACAGTCGCAAAAATATTCTTTCGTGATTCTGGTCATCTTCAGTCCGCTGGTGCGACTACAGGTTGAGATCCCTGATGTGGATTGAGATGAAAGAGATCACATGACCGAAAGTGATGAGCCTGATTGGGACCGGATTGTGGAGAGTCACGCGAAGCGTGTGTTTCGGGTGGCGCTGCGCATTTTGGGCAGAGTTCAAGATGCCGAGGACGTGTCTCAGGATGTGTTTGCCGAGGCATTTCGGCTGCACAATTCGGGGCCGGTTCAGAGTTGGGCGGGGTTGCTCGTGCGGTTGGCGACGTTGCGGTCGATTGATCGACTGCGACGGCGGCGACCGTACTTGGAGCTGCGGGAGTCCGATCGGGTCTCGACCGTTGAGCCGTTCGATGAACTCGCGGCGGGGGAGTTGGCCAGTTGGCTGCGCGAGTCGATGACGCAACTGCCCGATCAACAATGGACGGTCTTTGTGATGTTTCACTTTGAACAACTCTCGCGAGAAGAAATCTCCGCGACGTTGGGAATCTCGCCCGACTCCGTATCGACCGCGCTTTACAAGGCGCGGCAACGACTCGTCACCCAAATGGCTGTCTTCAACCGAGGAGATTTGAAATGAACAACGATCAAGACTTCCACGATTCCGAGATGCTCGAATCGCCATTGTCAGCGGCGATCGAGGCGACCTTGGCCGAGCCGATTCCCGAAGATGCGATCGAGCGTGTGAAGGCACGAGCGAAGCAGTTGGCGCAGCCGACAAAAACGACGTTCGCACCAACAATTCCCGCCGACTCGCCAGCTTGGCGAGTCTCACGCCGGGTCCGCTGGGGCGTGAGTGTTGCCGTCGCGATGATGTTGCTGATTGCGGGAACAACGCTGCTGATCGATCGCTCGGCGAACAAAGCGTTTGCTCAAGTCGTCGAGAAGCTAAAGTCGGTCAATTCCGTTCGCCTGAAAATGTTCACGCGGTTCGGCAAGCAACCGGAAGTCGAAGGCCAGGTGCTGTTCGATGGCAACCACATGCGTGTGGAGCAATTTCAGGGCCTGCTGATCCAAGTTGCCGACTTTGATCAAAAGAAACTTCTGGTTCTCGACACGAAACGCAAGTTGGCACAGTCGCTCGAACTCGACGCCAATGTCGCCAAGGAACTCATCAACAATCCCATTGATCAGCTTCGTCGTGCAAAGTCCGACGATGCCGTGCCGCTGGGCGAAGAGCTGCTCAATGGACGTCGCACGCAGCTTTACCGGCTGCCCAAGGTGGACCTGCTGGGTATCCGCGGGAGCGTCGAGGCACTCGTCTGGGTGGACCGAGAAAGCAATCTCCCGGCGAAGATTCTGATTCGCGATACCGACCCGAAGGCGGCGACAGAAATCCGGTTTGAGGGCTTCGTCTGGAACGAACCACAAGACGCCAAATTGTTTTCGATGAACGTGCCGAACGGCTATCAGTCGGGTGAGATCATTCTGCCACGCTCAACCAATCCGCCGACACCAACAAACGGCTCCGAAAATTCAGTACCAGTGATTGCTGACGGAGTCATTCACGACCGAGTTCCTGGCCACATCGTTTGGAACCACACTGGAACAGCCATTTCCGTTCTGATTCGCGACCCAGAATCTGTGCAGCCACAGAATCAAAAGTCGAATGAACTGCGTCAGTGGGACGTGACGACCGGCAAGTTGTTGTGGTCTGAGAACGTAGCCGGTGCCGGTGTCGTGGCTGGATCAGCGGATGGTAAAACGCTCGCGACAGTCATTGGCTACGAAGTGCAGTTGCGCGACTCGTCATCGGGCAAGGTCACGCGGAAATGGACGACGGAAGTGTCACTGTCTCCTCTGGCGTTCTCGCCGGACGGCAAGACGCTCGCAGCGGGCATCACGGAATGGGGCAAATTCGGCGGTCGTGGCGGCAAGCCTTCCGGTGGCATCCAGATTTGGGACATCGAGCGATCCGCGTTGGTTCGCACGATTGAAGACGACAAACCCGTGACGTTCGTCAAATACTCGGTCGATGGCCAATCGCTGGCGACGTCATCGAACGAGGGGCCGATCAAACTTTGGAATGTGTCGAAGGGCGAATTAACTCGCCAGTTTCTCTGGCGGGCAGGAGCGGACTTCTCTCCCGATGGCGAATTGATTGCGTGTGTCTCAGCGACACCGACCTCGGACAAAACCGTTGGCCGAATTGACGTGTATCATCTCAACGATGGCTCAGTGGCAAAGTCCTTCACAACCAACAAGGGTGCGGCTGAGAGCTATCTGTTATCTGTCGCGTTCTCACCCGATGGTCGGTCGCTCGCGGCCACCGATTGGAATGGAACCGTCACGGTGTGGAACGCTCACACCGGCAAGCAAACGGAGTCGATCAGCAACAACACCGCCGGTGCCCATGTGGGAGTCTTCGCTCCCGACAACACGACTCTGGCCATCGGCCGTGAGGACAAGACGCTGCATCTGTGGAAGCTGTCTGCCGAATGAAACGTGTCGAGAATCAACAAGAATTCGTCCTCGATCCCGCCAAAGGTTGCGACAGCGACTCTTGGCGGGATTCTTTTTGTTCGGAGGATCTTGAGTACTTGCCAGACTGGCTCGAAGGCCGATTGCGAGAGGACGTGGTCGGCGTCTTCGGACTCGTCGATGAAGACCGGAATCACGAAGGGGCGTTCGTAATCACGTCCACACCTTTCAACCCGAAATGCTGGGCTGAGGCCAGGAGGTGGCGATCGTTCGTGTGGATTTCGGCGAAGCCATTTTCGCGGGCGCAGATCAGGTGCAAAGCATCCGCGGAACGGAGAAAGACCGATGTGGGTAATGTCCGGTAAGCAGCGGCGACTTGTTCGAGCAACTCCGACTTGAGGGGGAGCAGATTCCAGAGACCTTGCTGTACGTCACGGTCAAATTCCGCGAAGAAAATTTCCGCCTCAGCAAGTGTTAGGAAACCTTCTCGCAGCTTACGGTGGAAGACAGCGGTCACTTCCGCGAGTGCCAATTCGCAGGTGGCGACATCACCCGCCGAGATCGCACAGGCTCGAACCAACTCGTGGCCGGGTTCGTTGAGGTAGAACTTTGCGGCGTAGGCGGAATCGAAATAGATCATGTCCGGTTGCGATCCTCGGAAATGATCTGTGTGCTATCCGTTCCGCCCACGGGCCGGTGCATGACGGCGGCGAATTCCGGACTCGGTTGCCAGTCCTTGAACGAAGACCTCTTCGGTGACTCGTTCAAGGGGACGAGCTTCGCCACGGACTTGCCGCTGTCGGTCACGAGAATTTCCCCGTACTGAGCGGCCTGACGAACCCACTGATCCGTCTCTTCGTGCAATTCGTGAATCGAGATTGTTTTCATGCCCGCATTGTGTCGTAAGTTACTCAAACACGGCAACAGGAATGTCTTTCATCCAAAGTCTTCTTGAGGGCCGGGCCGACAGCATTCTATTGAGAATTACTTCGACGTCTTCGGACTCGTCAATGAACGCCACGCCGTCGAGCACCGGAACATCGACCCCTTCGCCCAGGCAGGCGCAGTTGGAGAGGATGCCGCGCGCGTCCTCCGGCAGAACCTTCCGACAACACGATCCATTTCGGTCATCAGCCTGCGCCAAAGAACTCAGCCGACGATCGGCTACAATGGGATCTCCAGTCCGGGAAGGAGCGGAGTCCGGTACGTGTCGCGGGGCTTCAAAGTTTCTTCGTGGTAGTGATCATCGACGAGCTGGAGCACTGTCACTTCGTGGTTGAAGCGGTCCACGATGACGTACTCTAAAACGCCGACCCGCTCGTATTCGTCCCGCTTCTCGTCGTAGTCGCGGCGGCAATTCGCTCGGCCGGGGCTGACGATTTCAAAGATGAGTTCGGGGACGCGATCTGGAAGCTTGGAAGGCTCGTTCTGTGATCGCAAGTAGACAGCGATGTCAGGAAGGCGATCAGTGTCCTCGTCGATCGAAGTCCATGCTTCTTGAAAAACGTGCTCGATAATTTCAGGGTGAGCGAGTTCATAGGCTCCGAGATAGTTGCGAAACGGTTCGATGGTCAGGTGATATTCAAATCCGTGTCGCGGTGTGACGATCAATCTTCCTTTGAAGCGTTCATAGCGATATCTCGAATCGAATTCGGCGTCGGCGAACTCTTCGTGAGTCAGTTCGATGTCGGCATCGGCGGCGGAGTTCGATGTCGGCATCGGCGGCGGAGAGGTTCAGAATGGTGACGGGCAAGGTGTAGGTTCCTTGCTCAGAACGATCAGTCCAACAATTCTCAGTTGAGGTGTAGGGCGGCTCTCCAGGGCCGCCCGGTCGGGTCTGGAGACCCGACCTACACGCTATGGGCCAACTGCTTCTCGCGGATGCGCATTTCGATCGCTTTGAGGATTTCGTAGTCACTGCGAAACGGTGACGGGAACGCGGGGCGGAGGCTGAGCGGGACGTCGTCCATGCGGTAGACGGTGCCGCCGGTGTTGATGCCGTAGACCGATGTCGTGAAGGCGACTGTCGCGACTTTGGCCGTCTCGCTGAGCTTTGGGTCGAGCACGACGGACTTGATCTTCGCCAGATGATCGCGAGCCGGTTGGGAGAAATTACTCATCGGGTCGGAGGCGATGATCAGCGCGGCGTCCGCTTCGCCGCGTCCCAAGGTGTCGGAGGTGGTGAATTCGCCGGGATTGAAGCGTGGGTAGCCGCGGCTCAGGTTGACACCGAAAGGATACCCGGTGGACCAGGTCACCACGTTGTCGGCTCCGGTGACGTTGCCGTGACCGCGCATCGGCTTGGCGGTCCAACGCGAGTACTTATTCATGTCGCGAGCCAGCGATAAGACCGCCTCACTGTTGAGATGTTTGCCGCGAGTCATTGTCAGGCCCATGCCGAACAGGATGACGCCGAACTTCGCTTTCTTCATGCCGGCCACGACATCGCATAACACGTCGAGCTTGATCCCGGTCTTCTCTTCCACGCTGGGATCGATGTCGATCCCTTTGGCGATCCCGCGCATCGCCCACGCGAGTTCAAAATCGGAACGCGGTTTAATCTGCAAGAAAATGTCGGCCGCTTTTGCGCTCTTCGTTTTGCGGACGTCGATGAGTACCGCCGTCCGATCCTTGCGACCGTTCGGGACGAATTCCCCTTTGGGCATCAGGCTGTACTTGGTGAAGTGTCGAGGATGACTCTCGGCCGGGTTGCCACCCCAGAAGATCAAGTAGTCGGCGCGGTTCTTGACCTCGCCCAACGAGCAGGTCACTTCGCCGACTGCTTGAAACGCCATGCCCGACGGCCCGTGGCAGACCGACGTCGTCGTATCGACCGTTCCGCCGATCCAATCGGTAATCGCCACGGCGACTCTCTGAGCTTCGCACGTCGTGTCCGACAGGCCGTAAGTAATCGGGTAGTCGGCGTTGACCAAGATGTCCGCCGCTCGCTCGATCGCCTCTTCGTAGGTGGCCGGTTTCCCTTCGATCAGGGCTTGCGGCCGATCTTCGATGTTGTGATTCAAAAACCACGCTTTGCCGAGCACGCAGGCATTCTTGGCTTTCGTGATCTTGTTGTTGTTCTCGACGGTCAATTCCATGTCGTCGCAAACACAGCCACAAAAGGTGCAGGTTGCGTCGGTGACGATTTTCGTTTGAACTTCGGCATTCGCTTCCGCGATGGCGGTACTCATTGAACATTCCTTTGAATGGTGTTTCACTCAGCGGGAAGATTGTCACCGGAAGAACCTGAGCAGGTCAATTTCGATTGAGAGATTGCAACTCGCTCAATGATTCACGACGAACTCTATGCAGGATGTGATATTGAATCAGGTTGCCATTGCGAACGCACTTCAGGAATCCGTCCACCCCGAATTCTCGCTGGATCATTGTCCGCTCATTTTCTGAAAGTCTTTGTCACGCATCACCCACAGCGGGTCTTTGCCGATCACGACGTAGTCGGATTTGTCGGTCTCCGGTTTGTCGCGGTAGGTGAGCTCCACCGAAAAGCGCGGCGGCCCCTCTTTGGTGGTTTGCTCTTCGCCAATTTCGAAAGACTTCAGTTTGCGACCAGAATCCCAAACGGAATCTTGGACCTCAATCGCGGGCTTCTGGTTCGGGATGCTTCCCGGCTTTGGTTGGCCCGACTTCCAGGCATCGAGCGCGGCAGTGAGCGCGGCCTTGGCGATGCTCCCTTTGGGATGATAGCTCGATACGGACGAGCCCCCTCCGCCACAGCCGGCGGTCGCGATTGACATTGAAATCAGAGCCAACGTTCGCCACAGGGAAGTCGTCTTCAGGCTCAGGGTTCGGGACATGATTCAAGGATCCTTTGAGTTGTGATGAATAGAGGACTTCGTGTTTTCGTAGCCCGGTTTTTCAAACCGGGCGGTCTTATTCTCCCGGTTTGAAAAACCAGGCTAGTTCGTTGTTATTTCCGTTGTTTCGGAGTTCAAGTTGCTGGCGGCTTCCCGCTCACGTTGCCAGCGACGGCGGCGGACCCAATAGAACAGCACTGGCAAAAAAAGATCGATCACTTCATCGGCAACCAGAATCCCGCCCAACACCGGAGCGGCCATCGGACGGATCACTTCCGCGCCGACGCCACTGGCCCACAACATCGGAGCCAGACCGAGGATCGTCGTCCCTTCGGTCAACAACTTTGGACGCAAACGATGCACCGCCCCTTCGAGCACGGCGGCTCGCAAATCGGCTTCCGTGAGTAACGCTAGCGGGCCACGTTTTTCTAATGCCTCACGCAGATAGACCAACATGATGATGCCGGTCGATGTCGCCATGCCGAAGCACGCAAGATACCCGACTGCCACCGGCACGGACCAACGAAATCCAAACAACCACTGAAACAACACGCCTCCCGCAATCGCTCCCGGAACGGCCAGCATCATCAGACAGGTGTCGGCCCAGTCGTGATACGTCAGCCACAGGATCAACAGAATCAGGCCGATCACAATCGGCGTGACGAACATCAACGTGCGAGCAGTTCGTTCGGCATGTTCGAACTGGCCGGTCCATTCTACGAACGTCCCTTCCGGCAATGTGATTTGTTCCGCGACTGCTCGTTTCGCATCGGCCAGAAAGGCAAACGTGCTTCGATTGCGAACGTTCAAACGAACGTAATTCCGCAATCGTCCGTTCTCGCTTTTGATCGTCGCGGGGCCTTCGGTGATCTGCACGTCGGCCACTTCGGCGAGCCGCACGAAGTGGCCGAGTCCGGGGTCAGGCACCCCATGCCAACGACACGGCACGGGTAACGCGCGGACGGACTGTTCATCGCGAGCGGTATCGCGCAGGCAGCGAACTCGGACGTCGTGACGTTCGCGGCCTTCCAGCACAGTCGCGACGGGCTTGCCTCCCAAAGCGGTTTCGATGACGTGCCACAAGTCGCGCGGATCGACGCCGAGTTCCGCCGCTCGATCGCGTTTCGGAATGATCTCCAAATAACCCTTGCCGCGAATCGGGTCCGCAATCACGTCGGCAGCACCGGGGACGTTTCGCAGCACGGCGGCGATCTCTTCGGACGCGGAGACGACATCTTCCGAACTCCGTCCGAGCACCCGCACGCCGATCTCCGTGTTGACGCCGGTCGCCAGCATGTCGACTCGATTTTGAATCGGCCGCGTCCAGACATTCGTCCAACCGGGCATCTGCAACGCGCGATCCAATTCGCCACCGAAGCCCGCCAATTCTTCCCGCTCGCATGGCCACAAGAAGACCGATTTCGCAAATCGCTCTGTTTCGTCTGTCAACAACGTTTCAAGTACCGGAAACGGATCAAGCACTGGCAACGGCGGATGCCGCCCGGTTCCGTGATGAGCGGCTTCCGGCGAACGGGGCGGCGATTGTTTGTCATCTTGAATTCGCTTCGGTTGCCGCACGAGCGTGATCTGCTCCAACCATTCATCGACGCGCGGATCAACGCTCTCCGCTCGCACGAACATTTCTTCCGCCAGCAAGCGCGTGAACGACCGCGTGCCGCGATCGAACAACTCCCGATTGAGCGTCGCGACATGCTCACCCCACGCGGCTCGTTGGATTCGCAACAACGCCGATCGCAACTCGCTGAACTCCGTTGTCTCACTTCGTCCGAACAACTCACCGATTGATCTACTCCATGAATCCCACACGGACACACGCGGTGGTGTGCCGTCCGTTTCGTTAACCAACAGATCATTCTCTTCGAGTTGCCTCAGCGCGTGTTCCGCGATCGTGCGGAGATCGTCTTCCTCCAACGACATCGCCAAATGCGTGCCGAGATGTGGCGACAAGGACTCTTGCACGAGGGACAGATCACCCGGCTGCAACGGACGCATGAACCGACCGCTGCGCTCCCACCGCTGCGTCAGCCTCTCGATTGCCGAACGAATCAACTCGCGGGCCAGTCTCCGCTGAAAGTCTTGGTTGCGAGCGTAAGCGAACTCGCGCAGCCCCAGTTCGCAGCGTGTGCGCGCCGCTGTCACCGACTCCGACAACAACGTCCGGCGTTCGGCCTCATCGGCAGGAGCCTCAAGCAGCTTCGCGGCGAGCAATGCAGTGAAGACCTCGCGCGATTGCCGTTCGGAGTCATCGAGCCGCAGCTTGCGTTTCGGCCAAAGCTCGCGCGGCCGGAATTCGACCATCGTCTCGATCATGTCCAGCGGAGCCGGATCAAACGACGATTCGGCACGGCCCGCTTTGCCGACGACCATCTGCACTTCCGGGAAGCGACAGAGCAGCATGTCGCGAGCCTTCAAATCATCTCCCGATTGCGTGACCGAAATCCTCGGCACAGTGATCGGCATGTCCATGACCATGCCTTCATCGAGCGGCATCCGCAGGTCAGTCCCCAACGGCTGCATCGTTTGCTGAGCGATAAGGGCAATCACAACGAGGCTGCCACAATAGCCCGACGCGCGAGCGAGTGTTCGTCGCGTTGTTTCGTTCGCGGGCGTCGTGCCACTCGCTTGCGCTTCGTGCTTGTATCGTCCGACGGCAATCCAACCGGTGCTGATCAGCGAAAAGAACAAAGTCGCACGAAACAACCCGTCGTGACCAATCGGAGTCACGCCCAATAAAAACGTGACGCTGATCATCCACGCCATCACGGTCGGGTGATCGAGCAAGAAATTGAGCACTGGCCGATATACCTCCATCACGCTGCGGACAATCCAGCTTTCGGATTCGGTGCGCAACCGGCCTCGAATGCAGAGCGTACACAGGGCGGGAACCAGCGTGACCGACAGCAGCGCGACCGCGATCAACGCAAACGTCTTCGTGAAGGCGAGCGGTCGAAACAGCTTGCCGTCAATCCCACCCAACGCGAACACCGGCAGGAACGAGATCACCATGATTAGCACCGAAAAGAAAATCGGCCGCCCCACCGTGCGACAAGCGGCGAGCACAATCGGTCGCACATCGCCGACCACCGGCCGATCGCCGAATTCACGCCGCAAATGAGTCATCGCGTTCTCGGCCATGACGATCGACGAATCGACCAGCACGCCGATCGAAATCGCGATCCCCGACAGCGACATGATGTTGGTCTGAATGTCGACGATGCCGAGCTCGCGCAGCACGGACATGATCACGAACGACATCAACGCCGCGAGCGGCAGCGTCGCCGCGATGATGAACGACGTCCGAAAGTGCCGCAGCACCAGCAACACACACAACGCCGCACCGAGCATCGCTTCGATCACAGTCCCCGTGACGGTGCCGATCGCTCCCTCAATCAACGGCGTGCGGTCGTAACAGGGAACGATATGAACTCCCGGCGGCAGCCCCGCACGCAGCTCGGTCAGCTTGCGGCGAATCGCCCGCGTCACTGCCAGCGGATTGTGCCCGAACCGCATCGCGATCACACCGCCGACCACTTCGTTGCCGTCTTTCTCGAACACCCCGCGCCGCGGCTTCGGCCCCATCATCACGCGAGCGATGTCGCGCAACGTCAACGCGCGATCGGCTTCAGTGTCCCGTCGCGACGGGATCAATACCGCTTCGAGATCTTGCAACGTCTGCCGCTGAATCTCATCGGGCGAACGATTCGAGTCGGACCTCGCCCCGAAACCGCTCGCCGTATGCACGAGGAATTCGGCGTTCCCCTTGTGAATCACATTCCCGCCGAGCACCGCTTGCGAGTGCTCAATCGCCTCACAAATCTCACGCGGTGACAGGCCGAGTGATCGCAGCTTCGTGAGATCGAGTTCGACGACGTACTCGCGCACGAATCCGCCGACGCTCGCCACCTCAGCGACCCCCGTCACCGAACTGAGCTGCGGTCGCAGATACCAATCTTGAATGTCCCGCAGCCGTCCGAGATCGTGCCCCGGTCCTTCGACCGTGTACCAGAAGATCTGCCCGGTCGGGATCGCATCGGGAGCCAGCCGCGGCGTGACACCGTTCGGCAGCGCGTCGCCCAACAACGTCAGCCGCTCTTGAACGCGAGCCCGACAAGTCTCGAAGCGAATGCCCTCCTCGAAGATCAAATGCAGCAGCGAGAACCCGGCATCGCTCGAACCGCGCACGACCCGAACTCCCTCAATCCCTTGCAGGTGCAGCGAGAGCGGATACGTCACTTGCTCGTCGATCTCACGAGGGTTGTGCCCCGACCAATCGGTGAAGACCAGCACTTGGTTTTCCGACAAGTCCGGCACCGCATCCATCGGAGTCGTCGCCACCGCGAACAGCCCGCACAGCGCCAGCAAACACGCCGCAACAATCGTCACGCCGCGATGCCGAATCGACAGTTCGATGAGTCGCTCAATCATGGGACGTCGGATGCTCTCATTGTGGCTTGCCTCAGTGTGGCTCGACGCTCCGCGTCGAGAGTGCGTTGACAGCCTCTCACAAAACGGAATCTCAGTCGCGGGAGCGACTGAGCTACGTAGGCGAGTCGCTCCCGCGACTCGCATTCCAACAACCCGTTGGATTCATTCTGTGAAAAGCTCATCGGTTGAGTGTTTGCTTGAGCCCTCACGACGCGGAGCGTCGTGCCACACTGTTTCACTTTGATTCAGACTTCAGCTTCGCCAGATGCTTTTCCGGCTCTTTCTTCAATGCTCCTTCGCAGCCGATGCAGCAGATGAAAATCTTCCGGCCAGCAATCTCGACCGGAACTGGCCCGCCCATTGAGTTGAGGTCCAAGCCAGTCACCGGACAAACCTTTTGCAACGCCGCCAGCTTCAAGTCTTCGGGGGACAGTTTGCTTCCCTTCTTCGATCGCTTGCGATGCGAGTGCGGCGTTGTCGGCGAACGTGACTCACTGGTTCCGCGACCGGCCGCTCCGAAGTATGCGGCGGCGAGACTCGGATTCAACCGCGTCTCCGCGTCGATCAGAAACGCTCCGGAAGTTGCGACTCGTTGCCCCGATTTGAGCCCCTCGCGAACCGGCCACAATTCGCCAACTCGATCGCCCAGCTTCACCGCAACGCCGTCGAACATCCCCGGCATCGACTCAACATAGACGACCTGCAACGCGCCACTGTCGATGACCGCCGATTCGGGAACCGCCAAACATTCGCCGAGACCGCCGACCGTTTGCGATTTCAGTTCCGTCGTTTGAATCCCGGCTAATTGAATGCGATATGGCGATAGCTGCATCCGCGAAAGCACACCGTCCGGAAGCACGATTGCCTCGCCGCGTTTTCGGAGCACAAGATCCATGTGGCAAACCGGACAGATCACGGGCCAGTCAGACAACACGCCGGGACACATTGGGCAGAAGAATTCCGAATCGGGCGAAACAGATCCCGCGCGGGCCATGCCACCGAGCAGTGGTCGAGTCCACCGCTCCCAATAATTCCGCCAAGTACTCCACTGACCGATGACCACAAACGCGGCAAGCATGACGATCACAAATCGCAATCGGACTTCGACAAGGCGTGCGGCCCACAAAGTTCGTGACCGGAAGGATGAATCGTTCATCGCGGTTCCTTTGGCACGGCGTCATCTTTCTTCGGATTGGTCGAGGTCGGCTTCGCGGATTTGTCGGCTTCAGACGCGGGCATCGGATGTTCCCAGCGTGTCAGCATTTCCAAGTCCTCATGACGAAAAACCCACAACGGGTCGATTCCAATGACAGCGTAACGGATCTTTTCTTCTGCTTCCGGATTCGCGAGTTTCAGCTTGATCAGAAAACAGCGCGGCGTGTCACCTGGAACTTCTCCTAAGATCTCGTAGCGTTCAAGCATCTGTCCTTTACGACGATGGGCATCAGCAACGAAGACCAACGGATGAGTCTCCTTGACTTCACCAAGCGGCTCGCCGCGCTGCCAGGCTTGCATGGCCAATTCAACGGCCGCGCGAGCCGTTGAGGTTGTCGGCACGTATCGCTCCTGGCCGGCTCCCGGTGCGGAGCCGCAACCAGTCATGCCGCTCAGAATGATGCAGGCCGCGCCGAGCAAACGCAGATCAAGCGAGCCGATCACTGCGTAACTCCTGCCACCAAGCGATTCAACGATTGCGGTCGCATTGATTAGAAACGGGCACACAAAACTTCCTGGTTCACGGAGAAGCTGGCACGACGCGCCAGCGAGTGGCCATGTCTGATCACTCGCTGGCGCGTCGTGCTGGCATGGAGGTGGGAAGTTAATTTTCATTCTAGTGCTTTGTCACAGCCAAAATTTCGGGTGGCTGGGGTCGAGCGAAGTGAGCCCCCAGCCTGTGTTTCGCTGG
>JAYUFI010000561.1:0-12778 GCA_043738805.1 Planctomycetaceae bacterium
CGTACAACACGCTCAAGGCGCTTTCGACAAAAGCCTCGAAGGATGTTGCCGGAGAGTTCTGAGCGGTGTTGTGGCATTTTGAAGAGCGGTCAAGCTATCGTGCGGGGGAAGAGTCATTTCTACCGTCACTCAGGCGAAGACCGACATGATGCGTCCATTCTGGCTGCTCTCTCTGGCATTGCTGATTGCGTCTTCAGAGGACTTGTTCGCGGTTCCGCCGAACTCGTTTCAAGTTCAAGTGATTGATGAACAGACTGGCCAAGGAGTGCCGCTTGTCGAGCTTCGCACGACCTTACAACAAGTATTTGTCACAGACTCAGCGGGCTACGTTGCTGTTCGCGAGCCTGAGTTGTTCGGTCAAACGGTTTTCTTCTCGGTCCACAGTCATGGCTATGAGTTTCCGAAGGACGGTTTCGGCTTTCGTGGAAAGCAAATCAAAATCGAACCGGGTGGCGAAGCGACGTTGAAAATCAAACGGCTCAACATCGCAGAGCGACTGTATCGAGTCACTGGTGCGGGAATTTATGCCGACAGTGTGTTGCTGGGTCACAAGCCGCCGATCGCGCAGCCGTTGTTGAACGCTCAAGTCAGCGGATCGGACAGCGTTGTCACGGCGATGTATCGCGGCAAATTACACTGGTTTTGGGGAGACACAAATCGGCCGAAGTATCCGCTCGGATTGTTTCACGTTCCCGGAGCAATCTCGAAATTGCCAAATGATGGCGGACTTGATCCGGCGGTCGGTGTGAATCTTGATTACTTCGTCGGTGATGACGGATTCGCAAAAGCAATGTGCAAGATGCCGGGGGATGGTCCCACTTGGATTTGGGGCCTGACGGCTCTGCGTGACGCAGATGGTCGCGAGCGGATGTTTTGCGGCTACATGAAAGTTCGCAATTTGCTCGATATTTATGAACGAGGCATCGCCGAGTTCGACGACGAAAAAAAGGAGTTTGTGCGGCGTCAGAGCTTCGACAAAGACGTGCCACTGTTTCCCGACGGGCATCCGTTGACGCACAAGGTTGATGGCATTGAGCACGTTTATTTCACCGAAGCGTCGGCGGTAATGCGTGTCCGCGCGACGGTTGATGCGTTTTGCGATCTCAGTCAGTACGAAGGTTTCAGTTGCCTTGTTCCCGGTGGGCGTGAAAAGTCAGCGCAAGTCGAACGAGACTCCGCAGGCAAAGTCGTCTGGGCCTGGAAACGAGACACCGCGCCGATCCGTTGGTCACTGCAAGAGAAGTTGCTGAAAAGCGGACAGCTCAAGCCGGATGAAACCTGGCTCAAACTGAAAGAGGCCGACACTGGAAAGTCGGTCATCGCGCATGCTGGTTCGGTAACGTGGAGCGAACATCGCCGTCGTTGGGTGAGCGTTTTCACGCAACACTTCGGCACATCGTTGCTCGGCGAGATTTGGTATTCGGAGGCGGACGCTCCCGAAGGACCGTGGCTCAAGGGGATGAAGATCATCACACACGACAAATACAGCTTCTATAACCCGAAACAGCATCCGTACTTTTCAGCCGGACGGTTCTTGCTCTTTGAGGGAACTTACACACACACGTTTTCTGGCAACACCGAGCAGACGCCGCGATACGACTACAACCAAATCATGTATCGCCTCGACCTGGATGACTCACGCTTGGCCGGGCTGCGGAAAGCGGAATGAAAAGCCGCGTTGACGAGTTCACGTGACTTGGCCTATCAACCTCATTCTGCCTTTACTCACGTCATTGATCTCGCCTGCATTTCTCAACGCGTTCCGCGTTCCCGTCTTCTTGGAGTCGCTCGCATGTTGCGCTCTCGTCGGTTCTTCATCGTTTGTTGTTTGCTCGTTTCGATCGGCTGCACGTCGGCGAGTTCCTCCAATACTGCTCGCACCGGAACGGAGCAAATGCTGGTCTCCAACGCGGTCGATCAATCGTTGAGCAAAGTCGACTTTCAAGCGTTCGGTGGACACAAAGTGTTCGTAGACGACAAGTACTTGGAATGCGTTGATAAGAACTATGTCCTCAGTTCGGTGCGACATCGAGTTCTCATGCAGGGGGCTCAGCTTGTCCCGAAAGCGGAAGACGCGGAACTCGTGCTGGAGGTTCGTAGCGGAGCGGTCGGTACGAACACGTCGAACTCATTCATTGGAATTCCGCAGATTCAGATTCCCGGCTTGTTTGCGACGCCGGAAGTCAAACTGATCAATCGAGTAAATCAAACTGGCACCGCCAAAATCGGACTCGTCGCCTACGATGCGAAGACGCATCAAGTGCTTGGCGACGGCGGCATGTCGCTCGCGAAGTCTGATGAAAATAATTGGTACGTGCTCGGCATCGGCCCGTGGCAAAACGGGACTGTCAAGAAAGAAGTCGATCGAGGCCAACCGCGTTATGCTTCGCAACCGTGGATCGAGGTTCCGCCTCAAGTGGCCTTCTCAACGCCGCTGAAAACGCCGCCGTCTGCGCCCGGTGCTGATGAGAAGAAGGTGCGTTTGACGTCTGGTCAGAAAGACAAAGCAAAGGCAGACGACGCAGCAGAGTGATCTCGCGACAGAGCCGAAAGAACCATTCGCGAGCACGTAGCCAGAGCCAAGAATCGGGTTCCATGATTGTGGCGCGACGCTCCGCGTCGCGAACGTACGACGTGGAGCGTCGTACCACAAAGGCAACCCGAAAATTACGCTGTGCAAAGCACTCGGCTACTTGGCTGCTGTTGCCGCTGTGGTGTTCGCAAGGCTCTTTAAGTATGCGAACAAATCAGCGAAGTCGGTTGGTCGGAAATCTTTGATCAAGCCGACCGGCATCAACGACTGCGGCAGAGTGCGGCGGAGTTCGATGTCGGACGTTTCGATGCGCACGGTTTGGTTTGTCGAGTTCCTCAGCAAGAAACCTTCCGCCGACTCATAGACGATCAAGCCGGTGTGGACTTTGCCTCGCTTCGTTTCGACTTGCGTTGTTTGAAAGCGCGGCGAGACGTCGCGATTGGGCAGCGCGATCGCGATAAACAAATCTTCGCGCGAGAAACGGCTCGCCACACCGGCGAGGTCCGGGCCGAGTCCTTTACGACCGCCGTGACATTGAGCACACGCGCGCTTCTCAAACAGTTGCCGTCCGCGAATCGCCTCACCGGCGGCCCAATTGACATCGGCAAGCTGCTCTTTGATCCACGTCAGCGTTTCTGCATCGCCGCCCAATTGCCGAGTCGCCTCGCCGGGATACCGCTTTGCGAGGTATTCAGTCCAACGTTGAATCGCCTCGTTCTGCGGACGGTGCCCAGCGGTTCCGAAGATGAAGCCGAGGTCGCGATCGTGATTACGATACAGCAACTTCGCGACCTTCTCGCGAATCGGGTACTCCTTCGCGTCAGCGCCCAAGCGACGCATCGCACGCAGCAATGCAAACTGTTCGGCAGGCTTTGAACCCTTTTCAAGTTTGCTCAGCGCGTCAACGCACGCCGTGAGGACTTCCGTCCGCGATTCGTCCAAACCTTCAACATATTTCTCGCGATCACGCTCTTCGGGCTTCGAGGACAGCACGACGAGTACCGCGCCGCGCACTTTGAATTGCTCGAACTGCTGGCGAATCAGCTCACGATGCTCCGGCAGCTTTGACTCGCCAATGACAAACAGGACTTCGTTCGTCCACGGATAATCGGCCTCCGCCTTGATCGCCTTCACGTACGAGTCAATCACGCGCGGCACAAGATCGGCCGGCAACTGCGACAAAAACAAGACGTGTCCCGGGCGGCCAAAATCTGGCTGAGCGACAACCATGTCCGGCAGATCCGGATCGATGCGTGCGAGTTCTTTGTAAAGCTCGCCGACGCGATCATCCCAGTTCAAATCTTGATTCAGCTTGCGTGCCGCGATCTTCAGTTCGAGCCGGACCAAGCCGCGAGCGATCACTTCTGCCTGCGGTCGATTGCGCGTGATCGGAATGCGTGCGGCGACGAGCAAGTAATGAATGTCTTCCACCGGATCGCTGTCGTCCGTGATCTTCGCCAAGACTTTATCGAGCAGTTTTGAATTTGCCGGAGCCAGCATTGCGAGCGCTCGCGCGAGTTCACGGTCAACGTTCGCGTCGTCCGTCGGAAACGAATCGCACAAACGAATTCGCAACGGATCAAGCTCACGCTCAAACGCCGATAAGTCCGCTCGACCAACATACGCTTCGAGCGCCGGTACGACTCCAGTCGGCGGCACAACATCGCCCAACGCCAACTGCACGAGCCGCGCGGCATCGTACTTCACGGCCGCCGGTTGCTTCCCTTCCAAAACCATTACGCCGATCTTCAGCGCGTAAGTGGTTGATGCTGTCGAACGCGGCAGATATCCGATTGAGTTCGCGATCGCCGCCGACCAACCGAGCTTCGTGATCAGTTGCGACAACTTCTGAAAATCGTCTTTGTTCAACTTTACCACCAGCCGCGCTGCGGTCATGCGATTGAAACGATCGTCACTGGCAAGTTGCTGCGACAAGCCGTTGACCAGCACCGACCAATCGCTGACTTGCTCCGCTTGCAATAACGCTTCGAGTGCCGCTCGCCCGACGAACGGATCGCGGTCCTCTAAAAATGTTTTGACGGTTTTTGCGTTGAGCGGATTCGCGTGCGTCCGACCGAACGACCAAATCGCTCTCGCGCGAATCTCGGCCGGAGTGGCCGTCACGAACGCCGCCGTTTCGTCGTCATCCAGCCCGCCGAACATCTCGGTAAGCACTTCGATCGCTCGCTGACGCACCGCCGGAAGCAGCGCGTTGTTATTCGCTGCTTCCAAAAACGGACCTCGACCGAGCGCCTTCGCGAGCGGCTGCCACTTCGCTCGCGACCAACTGCACAGCGGCTGCGGAGCCGTCAAACAAGCGGTGAGTTGCTCGGTTGCCGTCGCATCGTCGTCCAACTCATCGCTCGTCCGTTTGTCGCTGCGTCCCGCCGGATAACTGATTCGCCACACGCCGCCGCGAGTTCCGCGACCACCGACACTCACAAACAAACTGCCATCGATACCAACCTCAGCATCCGTCGGCGCAAAGCCATGATCGTCCGCCGCTGACAGGAACAACTGCGGCTCCGCTTTCCACGCCGAGCCCTTGCGGACCAGCGGTAGCGCAAGCACTCGGCCAAATGTCCAATCGAGCACGAACAGGTTCTCGCGATACTTCTCCGGAAACTGCCGATGCTGATAACAGACAACCCCCGTCGGCGATCCGCGACCCGCCGATGCCACAACCGGCGGCATGTCGAGAAAATCGTCGGGCCGCTTCCAACTGCGAGTCACCCAACCGGCGTGCGATCCCGGCAACAACTGAAAGACGCGCGTCGGGCGATACCACGGCAGAGTGACATCTCGTTCATCGTCGCTGTCGAACGTGAAGATGTCGCCGGTGCGATTGAACGCAAAGTCATACGCATTCCGCAAACCGTGAGCGACCACTTCGCCGCCACCGCTGATGTCCGGCTTGAGCCGATACATGACTCCCGCTTGCGGCTGCGTGACCGGCGATGTCGGCAGCGTCACATACTTCGCATCGACTCCCGTGTCGTTCCCTGCGATCAAATACCACCAGCCATCCGGGCCGCGTTGAATCGAGTGTGCGTGATGCTCGCCACCCGTTTTGATCTTCAACAACACATCGGGCAGCCCATCCGCTTTGTCATCACCATCGCGATCGCGGTAACGGAGCAAACCTTCGCCCGCGACGACGAGCAGGTCGTTGCCGTGCCAGAACATCCCTTGCACGCCGGTCGGCGGCGGCTCGACAAACAACGTTGCCGAATCAGCGACGCCATCGGCATCGGTGTCGGTCAGAATCTTGATATAGCCGAGTCCTGCCACCGTGATTCGCCCGCGCGAATCAATCGTCAGGCAATGAATGTCATGCGCGAGATCGTCGTCCGCAAACAGCGTCACAGCGAAACCATCGGGAGCTTTAATCGCAGTCCGGTCTGCCGCATCGGCCACACCAAAGCACGCGAGAGCAATCAGTAAGACAGACATCCGAGTCCGTATCGAATTGAAATCCATTTCTCGTCTTCATCGTTATCGCGGCGGACCTACGGCTTGAACGGCGGTCATGTTGCCTTCGTTCAAGCGGCGGTTGCCGTTGCTGGGGATTGAGGGAACAACAGGTTTGCTCGAAGAATCAAGCACTGCAAAGAACTCCACCAAACGTCGGTCATATTCTTCCGCAGCGACTAATCGCGCGAGATTGTGTTTTGCACCGGGAACAACCCACACCGCTTCGGGTTGTCCGGCGAGCCGACAAATCTCCTTCGGAACCTCTGGGACGACATACGTGTCACGTTTGCCGGCGATCATGAACAGCGATCGGTCCTTCAATTTCGGCAGGACATTTTTCAAATTCGCGTATCGACAGCGTCGTCGCAGTTGGCTCAAACTTCGCGCCAACACGAGCGTGAATCTCACATGCCACCACGGAATGAGTTCTACGAGCCGTTCACCGACGATCAACGAAATCCAGCGTCGCGCATGAGCGAGCAACATCAATTGCGTATCGAACGCCCCTTCCGTCGCCACACATTGAACCTCGGAACGCACACTGGCAACGTACAACGCCGTGCTGCCGCCGCGACTGATCCCAAATAACCCCAAGGGAAGCGTGTTGAGGTCGGGTCGTTGCTGAACGTAATCCAACACAGCGTGCAAATCGGTCACTTCAAAATGCGTCATCCAATGCAGCGGGACATAGCCTGCTTGTTGGTCGCTCTCACCAAGATTGCGGAAGTCGAACGACAAGACGTTGAACCCCGCCTTCCACAACGCCGCCGAATACAACATGGCCGACCAATGATTGCTGCCGAACTCGTGGCAGAACACGATCAGCCCACGCGGAGCATTTTCCGGCTGACGATAGATGCTGCCGCGCAGAGTCAGTCCGTCGGGCGTTTTGACTTCAAGCCGCTCCGCATCCGGATCGGGCGGCAACGACTGAATGCGAAACGGCGGCGAGTTTTCGATGAGCGTTGTGACCACGCGAACGGCACGCACTTGAATCAGCACTTCCGCCAACAACAAGCCTGCCAGTAATCCAAACAGCGCCCAAACCACGGCGATTTCCTTCAGCTCAAACGAGTTCTGAACTCAATGTGCTTCCTGAATTTGGTAAGGACTGTCCTGTCCGTGTAAGCCACCTGATTTCAAAACTAGCACGACGCGCCAGCGAGTGTTCTGCGTCGTTGCGATTCACCACTCGCTGGCGCGCCGTGCTAGTTTTAGATCGTATCCTGTTCCCGCGACTCGCTACTCCCTGAACTCCGAAAGAATCAGCGTCACGTTTTGACCGCCGAATCCAAAACTGTTCGACAGTGCGACGCGCGTTTTGTCCGGACGCGCCTCGTTCGGAATGTAATCGAGATCACAATCCGGATCGGGCGTTTCATAATTGATTGTCGGCGGCAAGACGTCGTCTTTGATCGCCAACAAACAAGTGATCGCCTCCACGGCCCCGGCTGCGGCGATCAAATGTCCCATCATGCTTTTGGTGGATGAGACCGGCGTCTTGTAAGCCCGGTCCCCCAACGCTCGCTTAATCGCCATTGTTTCGGTGCGATCATTGACGTCAGTGCTCGTGCCGTGCGCGTTGATGTAATCGATATCTTCGGGATTCACTTTCGCGTCATTCATCGCCATTTTGATGCACGCGGCGGCTCCGCGACCTTCGGGGTGAATGTCGGTGATTCGGAATGCGTCGGCACTTGAGCCGTATCCAATGACCTCGCCATAAATTCGCGCGCGGCGTTGCTTCGCGTGTTCCAATTCTTCCAAGACGAGAATTCCCGCTCCCTCGCCCAACACGAACCCGTCACGATCTTTGTCGAACGGTCGCGAGGCGCGTTGCGGATCGGAGTTGCGAGTCGACAATGCTGTCAGCAGATTGAACCCCGTGACTCCAAACGGATGAATCATGCTGTGAGCACCGCCGGACAACATGATGTCGGCGTCACCACGTCGGATCAGTTCGGTCGCTTCGCCCAACGCTTGACTCGAGGCCGCACACGCCGTCAAGCAATTCAAGTTCGGGCCTTGAGCATTGAACAAGGCGGCCAGATGCCCCGCCGTCATGTTCGGTTCTTGCTCAAGTTCCTGC
Source organism: Planctomycetaceae bacterium (assembly GCA_043738805.1). Lineage (GTDB taxonomy): Bacteria > Planctomycetota > Planctomycetia > Planctomycetales > Planctomycetaceae > SXKJ01. Next base: position 8,097 of record JAYUFI010000561.1, read on the forward strand.
TGTCCGTTGAGCCGGACCAAACTGAGCTGCGTGAATTTTTCGAGATCAAACTCACCGTTCTCAAATTTGGATTCGGCGATCATGCCCATAAACACGCCGAAGTCTTGCTGACCTTCACCGGCTCCCAGGTAAACGCCAAATCGCGTCGGATCAATGTCCCGTTCTTCGAGTCCAGAATCTTTGACGGCTTGCGTCGCGGCACCGATCGCGAACTGGATATTCCGGCCACAAAATTTGTAGTTGTCCGGGTTCGAGACATAGTCATCCAGCCGAAAGTTCTTCACTTGCGAGGCGAACTTCGTCGGGAAATTCGACGCATCGAAATGCGTGATCGGCCCGATCCCGCTGCCACACTCTTGCAAGGAATTCCACATCTCCGGAACGGTGTTCCCCACCGGAGTAATGCAGCCCACACCCGTCACGACAACTCGACGCTTCATAACGAAAACCCACCGAACGAGCCGTCAGCCAACCACGATCAAGCACAACCTCGATCACCCAGCCACGGAAGGCTGACAGACGGCAAGACAAAGCCTCAAAGGAAAGCGCTCATCGAACTCAAATGCGCGGCCACTTTAGCGACGAGCCTGTCAGGAAGAGAAGCCTGAGTGAGACGCAGCGATCGCCTCAATTGCCCAGTCTGCCATTGAGTCAATCCATCGAACTTGCCCGCTAATAACGGACTTGTCCTTACATTGCGTTGATCAATCCGCAGTCCGGCTTTGCTATCCGCAGGTAGTCAAACTTTTCGGGGACTGCGGATGGCAAAGCCGCACTGCGGATGAACCTACGGAGCCGATTCAACAAATCGTTTGAGCACATTGGCCGTGATGCGTGAGACGTTGTCGTCGATCGGGATACTGCTTGGCCAAGCGATTGATCCGACTGAGAACACGCATCCGTTGCTGCGTGTCTCGAAGATCGCCATCTCCGCGCCGCCGTTGTCGGGGTTCAAACCTTTGGCAAGCAGTCGTGTGTTCTTCGGCGAGCTGTCAGAAATTTTATCGGTCTCATGCCCCGACGCGCCGCCGGGACAGCGGCGATGCAGACTCTTCTCGCCGAACGTGTCGCCGTTCTTCAAACCAGTCCCCTCGAAGCACCAGTGTGTCTCGTCGATCACTCGATACGGTGCTCCCGTCATGATTCCCGCCGGATCGAAGACCACTCCGAGCAGATTCGCTTCCGATTCGTGCCGCTTGCCGAGCCGACTTTCGGCACCGATTCCCTCTGGCCACAAGCTCGTCATCGAGCCGTTCTGCACAACCATCGTGTCGTGATCCGGCAACTCGACTTCGCAGTTCACGCCGTTGCCACCGAGGTACATCAAGCGGCCACCTTCCTCAAACACCCAGCGTTTAACACGGTCATACATCGTCCGCGTCCAATACTCCGGATGCGTGCTGATGATGAGCACTTTGTACTGCGACAGGTCGAGCACTCCGTCATGAAGCTGCGTCTCCGAGTAGAAGTCATACGCGAACCCTTCGCGTTCCAACCAACCGAGCAATCGCCATTCAGCCGGCGCGATGTGACACGCCGCGCGGCCTTCGATCGGATCGGTGATTTGCTCCGCGAGATCAATGTGATTGATCGGCTCCGGTCGCTCGAACGACAACGGCGCGTAAGCATCCCAGCCCCAGCTTTGAAACTTCAGATCGGTGTAGCGAGCGATCTCCTGCCGCGAGTTCACGACCGGCACTGCGGGGAGCGCATTCGCGTGGATGTAGTTGCTGCGGCCTCCGAAATTGTTGTAACAGTTCCAAGTAATGTTCGACGCGAGTACTGCCACCGACGCAGTCGGCTGCGACGGCGCAACAACCCACGGGAAGGCGAACGTCAAACCCGACTTCGTGCTCGCATGAAAATAATACAGGCCCGACCGCTCCGGAGCGGCCACCGTTTGCCGATGCGAGGGACTCGCGTAACCGAACTTGTTCCACTCAACCCCGGTCTGCGTGTAATCACCATCGGGCGTGATCTGCATCATCGCGCGCGGTCCATGCTCATCGTGCCAACCGAGTCCCGCCATGAACTCTTTTGTCCAGCCGTAACGCCACAGTTCGAGATGAAACGGCTCGACCGAATGCACGCGGAATTCCCCTTCGTCTCCCGATCGCACGCACTTCGGCCAGACGTATCCGAGCAGCCCGTCTGCCAGCAATCGAAACTGATGCGGCTGACTCGTTGGTAACGTCAGCCGCACGCGCTTGCCGCCGAAGTCCGTCTTCTGCAACGTGACGTCGTACTCACCGGGCAACAACTCCGCATGAACCGAACCACTCGCCCGTGACCGCACCTCAAACGATTCCCCGCGAGCATTGACGAACTCCAGCAACACATCGGGCAATGCGACAAACCGTTCGTCACTAACGTATCCAATCAACATGGTGCGACCTCAATTGCAAGACGATAGGCGAGCGGGGCTGACGCCCAATGGCACTCACTTTAGGCTGCGAACCGCAGGATTGTCTTCTTTCGCTCTGCGAAAGAACGTCCTTTCGCGGAGCGAATGGCGACAAAGTAAGTGCCATTGGGCTGACGCCGTCCCGCTCGCCTGTCGTTTGACGTTCGTTGTTTTCACTTCGGCGGGATCAAACCTTCCGGCTTATCGAGCCACATGAAGTGCCCATGATCCGCCGTGAGAATCACGACGGTCTCGTTCCAATTGCTGTGTTGTTCGACCCAGTCTGTGATGACTTTGAAAGCCTTGTCGCCGCTGTTTACTGCTCCGATTGAGTTATCAAGATTGTTGTCGTGATTCGCCCAATCGACGTCACCCGCTTCAACCATCAGCCAGAACCCCTTCTGGTTCTGGCTGAGCACCGCGAGTGCAGATGCAGTCATATCAGCAAGCGTCGGGTTCTCATTGAGATCGGCATCGGTATACGCCTCGAATTTCTCCAGACGGCCGATCGTTGGTTTGAAATCACCGTCAGCAGTCGCGAACGGCAGATGACCTTTCACCGCTCCATAGAAACCGAACAGGCGTTGCTGCGACGCGATCGCTTTCCCGGTTGCGGCTCTCAAACCATCGCGACCGTTGAGTCCTTTCGTTCGCTCGGCGACGACATACTTCCCACCGTTGCACACATCAATCGTTTGCCGATCCGCGTCCGTCAGCCAGATGTTGCCGGGGACGAAGTTTGCTCCCTGACCTTTCGATGTCACCGTGCCGTTCAAGATCCCCTTCACCGTATTCGTCACCGTTTCACCGGTCTTCGTGGCCTTGTCGCCGTATCCGCCACCGATCAAGACATCGAGTCCTTGTAACGGTCGCTGCGGATGCGCGATCGACGGCAGGCCGAGCAAGTCGCGGGTCAAATCTTGATAGTCGTCGCGATCGACGTTGTGCGCGTATGAGCAAGCGGGAGTCGCATGACTGATCGGCACGCTCGTCACCGTGCCGACCGAGAATCCCGCCGCTTGCAGATCATGAGCGATCGGCGTCACTTGATGACCAGCGTAATCGACGTTGATCGAGTTGTTGTAACTCTTCACGCCAGTCGTCATTGCCTCTGCCGTATTGGCCGAATCCGGATAAGCGTGCTCCCCTTTGCTTTTGCCACCGGGTGCTCGACCGGTGAGGTAATAGATGTCGTCATTCGGCGGTGCCCACGGAGTCGCTCCTGCTTTGCGAACGTTATAGCCACCCGGCTGCCTGCCGCCGGGATTCGTGACCGTCTGCGTATCGACATCGTTGTCCGTCCCATCGTTGTGCGGCGCGACGCACATCGCTCCGAACTGAGTCGATCCATTCGCCGTGTAATTTTGAAAGTGCGTTCCAGTTCCGCGCCCTTCGGAGTAACTCACTCGCTTCTCGTTGTAGATCGCCGCCGCACGAGTCGTGTGCCAGTCCATGCCGTCAAAGATCATCAAGATGACGTGCTTCTTCCCCGCCGCGAACGCCGCTCGCTGCAAGGTCGCCAAGTCGGTCTGATCGAGGTAATCGGCGTCGGGGTTCAGCGTGTTCGACGGCACTCGTCCATAAATTCGCTTGAGCGACGCTTCGTTGCGATACGCGCTGTTTTTTCCCGTGTAGCTTGTGAGGTCGATGCCGTTCCCGGCTCCCTTCGTTCCAAACGTGTAGACCGGGATCAGTCGATTGCTGTGCGTTCCCCATTCCCTGTAGTTGTTCGGATCAACGCCCCAATGAGCGACTGACGACTTGCCGTAGATGATCGCAGACGTCTGCAAGTCACGCAGATAGTCCTCGGCAATGAGTCGCGGACCAGTGACCGCCCAACAAGCCAGAAGCAAACTCAGCCAACGGCAAACACAAACTCGCATCATCACCCGCTCCAGAAGGCAGCCGCATCTTGTAGGACCGCATCTCAAACCGTAGCACAGGCGGTTCGCCTGTGAGTCCATTGGATTCCGCACCGGCGAGCCGCCTATGCCACGTTTGGCGCAACGCCTCGTAATCAACGAAGCGGGCATACGTTGTCGGCGATCAAGCGAGATGGCAAGCGCACGCAAACCGCTCAGCGTTGAGTCTTGCTCAACTCCAAGATCATGCGATGTCCGGATTCCTTGGAATCTTGGCGGACCAAGCGGCCGGCTTCGTCGTACCAGACATCGACTTCGACATCGCCTCGAATGCGGTAATGAGTCGTGTTGATTTCCTGCTCGACAACGACCGTCTTTTCAGTTCCCACTTTTTCGAGAGTCCCCGCGCGTTGTTG
>JAYUFI010000562.1:0-4816 GCA_043738805.1 Planctomycetaceae bacterium
TTCTGGTGGGTCTCGATGACTCGACCCACCCTACGATCCGCGAGGCTCATCATGCCACCCTTCAAACAACGCAGTGTGTTGCCGGGCTTCGGGCTGACGCTCGGCTATTCGCTGCTGTATCTCAGCTTGATCGTGCTGATTCCGTTGACGGGATTGCTGGTTAAGACCACGTCGCTGACGTGGGAGCAATTCTGGAACACCGTCAGCGATCCGCGAGTCGTCGCGTCGTATCGACTGACGTTTGGAGCGTCGCTGATCGCGGCGATCATCAACGCGGTGTTCGGGTTTCTGGTCGCGTGGATGTTGGTTCGCGATCAATTCCCAGGCAAGAAGTTCATCGACGCGATCGTCGATCTGCCGTTCGCTTTGCCGACGGCGGTTTCGGGGATCGCGCTGACAACGCTGTACGCTCCGAATGGCTGGATCGGCCGCTGGCTCGAACCGTTGGGGATCAAGGCGGCGTTCTCGCAGCTTGGCGTGTTGATCGCGTTGACGTTCATCGGCCTGCCGTTCGTCGTGCGGACGTTGCAGCCGGCTCTGGAAGAACTCGAAGCGGAATCTGAAGAGGCCGCCGCCAGCTTGGGCGCGAACCGGCTGCAAACATTTCTGCGAGTCATCCTGCCGGCCGTGATGCCCGCGTTGCTGACTGGTTTCGCGTTGTCGTTCGCTCGCGCGTTGGGCGAGTACGGCTCGGTGGTCTTCATCTCCGGCAACATGCCGATGAAGACCGAGATCACCACGCTGCTGATCGTGACCAAGTTGGAGCAGTACGACACCGCCGGCGCGACCGCGCTGGCGGTCGTCATGCTGCTGGCCTCATTCGTGATTCTGTTCGCCATCAACCTGCTGCAATGGTGGACCAGCCGTGGGTATTTGAAGACCGCGTAGGTTGGGACTCCGTCCCGACCGGAAGGAGACTGGTCGGGACGGAGTCCCAACCTACGTCCTCCAAGGAAATCAATCATGCAAGCTCCGACGAAACACATCTCAGCCGACTCTGGTTCGCAGCGACGCGCGTTGCGCGAACCAACGTGGGTGCGAGTTCTGATCCGCATGGCCAGCTTGAGCTTTCTCGGCATCTTTCTGCTGCTGCCGTTGGTCGCTGTCTTTTACGAAGCGTTGCGATCTGGAGTCGGAGCGTATTTCGCCAGCTTTCGTGATCCGGCCGCGTTGTCGGCGATCAAGCTGACGTTGATTGCGGCCGGCATCTCGTTGCCACTGAACTTGGTCTTCGGTTTGGCCGCAGCGTGGACGATCGCCAAGTTCGAGTTCTGGGGGAAGAGTTTCCTGACCACGCTGATCGACTTGCCGTTCGCGGTGTCGCCGGTGATTTCGGGGCTGGTCTTCGTGCTGCTGTTCGGGATGCAAGGTTGGCTGGGTCCGTGGATGTCGGCACACGATTTCAAGGTGCTCTTCGCGGTGCCGGGGATCGTGCTGGCCACGGTCTTCATCTCGTTCCCGTTTGTGGCTCGCGAACTGATTCCGCTGATGCAGGAACAAGGGACCGAGGAAGAACAAGCCGCGCTGTCGCTGGGTGCGAATGGCTGGCAGACGTTTTGGTACGTCACGCTGCCAAATGTGAAATGGGCGTTGCTGTATGGCGTCATCCTGTCGAACGCTCGTGCGATGGGCGAATTCGGCGCGGTGTCGGTCGTCTCCGGACACATCCGAGGCAAGACGAACACCGTGCCGCTGCATGTCGAAATTCTCTACAACGAATACAACTTCGTGGCCGCATTCTCGGTCGCGTCGTTGCTGGCGATGCTGGCCTTGGTGACGCTCGCCATCAAGACACTTTTGGAACGGAAGCTGCAACAGCAAATGGCCAACGCAGCGGCCTCGGTCGATGCGGAGCCGGAGCCGGTTGCGAAACCAACCGTGACGAACAAGCCCGATCAATCTGTGATGCTCGCTCTCTGGACGCCGGGATTCAATTTTGAACGAACTGTCACAACGTAAGTTCGTAGTTCCGCCTTGAGGCGGATTTTTGTCCGAACATTCCGCCTGAAGGCGGGACTACAAACAGGAATCAACCATGTCTCTCGAAGTTCAACACGTCAGCAAGACGTTCGGCAGCTATCAGGCGTTGCGGGACGTGAACTTGAAGATCGAAGAGGGGGAGCTCGTCACGCTGCTGGGGCCGTCCGGTTCGGGCAAGACGACTTTGTTGCGGATTATGGCTGGGCTGGAAGAGCCGGATCGCGACCCGCGATCGAAGATCATGTTTCATGGTCAAGACGTCGCTCCGCAAGGAGTCGGTGAGCGGCAAGTCGGATTCGTGTTTCAGCACTACGCCTTGTTCCGGCACATGTCGGTGTTTGAGAACGTCGCCTTCGGCTTGAAGGTTCGGCCGCGCGGTGAGCGTCCGGCGAAGAACGAGATTCACGAACGAGTCATGAAGTTGTTGAAGTTGGTTCAGCTTGACGGCTTTGCCGGCCGCTACCCGGTGCAACTTTCGGGTGGTCAGCGGCAACGAGTCGCGCTCGCGCGGGCCTTGGCCATTGAACCGAAAGTGCTGTTGCTGGATGAGCCGTTTGGGGCGCTTGATGCGAAGGTGCGGCAAGGTCTCCGCGATTGGCTGCGTCGGCTGCATGACGAGATTCACGTCACGACCGTGCTGGTGACTCACGATCAAGAAGAGGCTCTCGAAGTCGCCGACCGGGTGGTTGTGATGAATAAGGCGACGATCGAACAAGTTGGTTCACCGGAAGAGGTCTTCCATCATCCGAGGTCGGAGTTCGTGATGGATTTTCTGGGCCGCACGAACGTCTTTCATGCTCGTATCGCGAACGGTCGGGCATGGCTGCAAGACATGGTTGTGGAGATGCCCGCCGGCATGTCGGACGAAACCGCCGCGGCTCACATTTATGTTCGGCCGCATGAACTCGACATCGAGCGTCATATCAGTGGCCAATCGGCGTTGCGGGCGAGCGTGTCGCGCATCAACCCGGCGGGAGCGATTGCAAAAATCGGACTGCTTGGCGCGGACGGTGCTGATATTCAAGTCGATCTTCCGCTGGAACGGTTTGAAACCCTGCGGCTGAAAGTCGGCGAATCGGTGTATGTGTCGCCGAAGAAGATGCGCGTGTTTGCTCCCGAACCGGAGTACGCGATTTAGTTTTGTTTGTAGTTCCGCCTTGAGGCGGTAGGAATGGACGCAACCGCGTCAAGGCGGAACTACGAACGGGAGTCGCATAATGAACGCTTTCTTTTCAAAACTCTGCGACTCGTCACGGCAGAACGCCGTGATCGGTGGTCGCGTCGTCGCGATGCGCAGGCTAGAGATGTGTTGTTGCAGCTCGCCCGCGCCGCGCGGCTGTTGTTGAGCTCATCCTTGTTACTTGCTTGTGACAGGTAGTGACCGCAGCTCTTCACGCGGTCGCGGCTCGGCTTGGTCTCTCAGACATTCAATCGTTGTCGAGAGATTTGCGAGTGAGCTGACTTTTCTTTTGACCTGATAACGACTGGTCCCAGCGGTTCAGACAAAATCAAAACTCCTGCGTGTGTGGCACAGCCATCGCATCGCAAATCACAAAATGCTCCGACAGAAAACGGATTTCAAAATGGCGACCTCCTCTTCCAAAACTAATAAGTCCGTTCGCGAGACGACGGCCGCTCAATTGGTGATTGGTGGTCTCTCGGCGGACATTCTCGATGACGTTCATGAAGACACTGAGCTTCGCGATCGTGTTGTGAGCCAACTCCGTCACAGCCGCATTCCAATGTTTCAAAAATTGCAGATCGAGGTGCAGAACGGCGAAGTGCGCGTGACCGGGGTCGTCGAGACGACGTTCGACAAGCAACTGCTCGCTCGTTCGTTGAAGCAGATCTCCGGTGTCAAAATCTGGCGGTTGGATTCGGTGAAGATTCTGCCTCCGCCGGTGTACCGCGAGCCGTTGTTGCGTCGGTTGCGAGGATTGTTGCCGTCGCATCGCACGATCGGCGTGATGGTCGTGGTGAGCGCGGCGTCGCTCCTGATGATTCTGGCTCCGTGGGCCAAAGGGAGTCATGACATCGAAACCGTGCCGGTCTCTGGGCAAGTTTTCTTCGATGGGCAACATGCCTTCGGCGCGTTCGTCACGCTGCATCCGATTGGTGGCAGCCCGTCGCTCAAAGATTTTCGTCCGTCCGGCTATGTGCAACCGAACGGACAAGTGAAGTTCAGCACGTTGAAGTCTCAGGATGGCGTGCCGCCGGGCGAGTATCTCGTCACGGTGCAGTGGAACAAATTGGTGAAGAACGGTGAGGACGCATCGCCCGGACCCAACATTCTGCCGCAGCGATATCTCTTGCCGACGACCTCTGGTTTGAAAGTCAAAGTCGATCCGGGGCAGTCCGAGCTGCCTCCCTTGAAACTCACTCGTTGATCGGAACCCGAAGATCGCTCGCTGACGCTGCATCGCGAGGCGAGTGGTCATGCCCTCGGTGGTCCGTCGTTGTTCGATCCGGCTGGTGCAACGCCCGGAAGCTCGACCCGCTCCCGGTGTGCGCCGCGCTGGCCTTATTTCCAAGTTTTGAATTGGGTCGGAAAGGAGTGTCTGCCATGTGTTGTTGTTAAGGCCACCAGATGCCGCTGGCCACCATCAAGGACGTCGCCGCCGGCTGACTCCGGCCACGTTGGTCGGAGCAAACCACGAGGGTTCCAGACAGACATCTGCCCCTTCAAACAACGTCTCTCTTCTTTCCCACTCAAATTCATCGAACAAAACTCAAAGGACCAAAATCATGAAGAAGTTTGTTTCTCCTTCCGCTCGGATCGTGGCCGCTCGCCGCGGCTTCACGTTGATCGAACTGTTGGTGGTGATCGCCATCATCG
>JAYUFI010000563.1:0-4815 GCA_043738805.1 Planctomycetaceae bacterium
TCTGACCATCGTGTTGCGCAATACCGAGGGGCAACTCAAAGGCTTTGCGAAAATCACTCAAGACTTCACTCAACGTAAGCAAGCCGTTGACGAGCTACGCGAGTCCCATGCTTTCATTCAGCAGATCATCACCAGTGCGCAGGAAGGGATCGTCGTCTATGACCGCAATCTGCGGTATCGCGTCTTCAATCCGTACATGGAGAATTTCACCGGACTCAAAGAACGGGATGTCCTTGGTCATCAACCGTTGGAGTTCTTTCCCTTCCTGACAAAGCATGGCGTGGACTTGGTTCATCAACGAGCGTTGCGCGGCGAGACGTTGGAAAGCGAACCGATTCGTTTCAGCCTCAGCCACAACCTCTCCGAGAACCGCGAAGGATGGTCGTCGGGAGTCTGGTCGCCGCTGCGCGACTCAACAGGCGAAATTATCGGAGCCGTCGGTTTCGTGCGCGACATCACGGAACGAGTTCGCTCGCAAGAGCGATTGCAATTGTTGTCGCGGCGATTGCTCACTGCTCAAGAGCAAGAGCGGAGAAAGCTGGCAATCGAGTTGCATGACGAAATCGGGCAGGTGCTCACCGCCGTAACGTTGAACCTACAAAGCTTGCACAAGGATGCGACGCCACAAGGACGCGAGCAAGTCGAAGAGTGTGTGCAGATCGTCCAGCAAGCGATTCAGCAAGTGCGTGAGATGTCGATCAACTTGCGTCCGTCATTGCTCGATGATCTCGGCCTGCAACCCGCTTTGCGCTGGTACCTCGACCAGCAGGCGCAACGAGCGCAGTTTGAAGTTGAATTGACGTGTGATGTGCAGAAAGGACAAATTCCCAATGACATTGAGACCGCGTGTTTTCGCCTTGTTCAAGAATCAGTGACCAATATTTTGCGTCATGCGCAAGCTCACAAAGTTTCGGTCACCATTGAACGTCTCCAAGAAACTTTGCGTTTGGAAATTCGGGACGATGGCGTCGGCTTCGACATTGATGCCGCGCGTGAACGAGCGGTTCAAGGTCTGAGTTGTGGACTCCTGGGGATGCAAGAGCGGGCCGAGTTATTGGGCGGCACTTTGATCATCAAATCTTCACCGGGACAGGGAACAAGTCTGACAGCCACATTCCCGCTGGAGATTGTCCCATTCCCGACTCTGCGACTTTCGGGATCGAAGCTGGAGGACTGAGTCGGCTGTTAAGTCATCGCCGCGTGCCAGCGGAACGGTTCGCCGGAGACTTCATAACCGGGCCTCATGCCGACGTTGATCAGCAGGCCGATGCCGACAGCAGTCATCAACAGGCTTGAGCCGCCGTAGCTAACCAGCGGCAGCGTGATCCCCGTCACCGGCATCAGTCCGCAGGTCATTCCCGTGTTGATGACGACTTGCGACGCGAGCAGCGCGACGATGCCGACCGCCAGCAAGCGGCCGAATGGTTCTTGCGTGTCGGCGGCGATCATCAGTCCGCGTCCCATCAAGACGACATACAACAACAACGTCAGCGAGCAACCGACAAGCCCCCAACGTTCACCGATCAGGCAGAAGATGAAATCGGTACGCGACTCCGGTAGCGAATAGGCGGAGCGTTTCGTCGGAACGAAGTGCTGCGAGCAACGTGGACACTGCACGTCCTTGCCGCGAGTCGCTTCGATTGTCCCCCAGATTCGCTTCTCGCAATTTGGGCAGACGACGACATCGGCAACGTCTCCGGTGATCTCGCTTCCCCAAACGCCGCCCAATGCAAGCACTCGTTTCGACTGATGCTGCTGGTAAGCGTCGCCACGCGGAGCCTCGCCCCCATCTTTCTGCTGAAACAGCGAGACGATGCGGGACTTCTGCTCGGCGTTCATTCCCATCCACAGCAACGGCGTCGCCAACATTCCCAATGTCACAATGAACGCCAAGTGACGCGGTCGCGCCCCCGCTGCGAACAGCATCGCGAACAACGTCGGCAGGAAGAGCAACGCGGTGCCGAGGTCCGGCTCGCGCAGGATGAGCATGACCGGGACGAAGGTCAGCACGAACGGAACGAGCAGCCCGGTCAGCCGTCGAAAGTTGTCGCGATACATTAAGTACTGAGCCAGCGCGAGCACATAAGCCAGCTTCGCCGTTTCGGACGGTTGGTACTTCATGAAGCCTAGCGGAATCCAACACCGCGCACCGTTCACGCTGGGCATCATCAACGCGACCACGAGCAACAATAGGCTGATCCAAAACACCGGATAAGCCAGCGGCTTCAACAATCGAAACGGGACCAGTGTCGCGACCCACATCGCCGGCAACGACAGGCAGACCCACAGGACTTGCGAATGAAAGAAAATCCCTCGGCCAGACAACTCATCACCGCGCGCAATGCCGCTCAATCCCAGTCCCATCAATAGGACCGAGCAAACCACGATCGACCAAGGAACTTGCCGCCACATGGAACCCATTCCGTCCAGAGTGACCTTCGACGGGTCACGCACTCGATTTACAGGACAAAGCCTAGCGGAGAATACTGGTTTGAGAGAACGCCGGTTTGACAAGTACGCAACGGGGTCTACAACCCCGTACGCCCCAAGTGCATCTCGCGTCCATGCACCCTGAGCCCCGAGTGACCTCGCTGAATCGAGGATCAGTCAACAGCCAGTTCATCTCACGCAATAGAAAGCCGACATCATGTGGTTCCAACGACTGTTGCTTTCAATACTCATCGTGATGAGCGGCAGCCATCAACAGGCTCAATCCGCTGACCGCTCGCCACCGAACATCATTGTGATTTTGGCAGATGATTTGGGACGCGGCGATTACTCGGCGTTCGGCACGAAAGACATTCGCACGCCGAGCATTGATCGGCTCTGTCACGAAGGGCTGACGTTCAACAACTTCTACGCCAGCTCGTGCGTCTGTTCGCCGACGCGAGCCGCGTTGTTGACCGGCTGCTATCCCGATCGAGTCGGCGTGCCGGGCGTCATTCGTCACACGCCGGAGAACTCCTGGGGCTATCTGGCACCGACCGCGACGTTGCTGCCGCAAGTGCTCAAGTCGGTGGGATATCACTCGGCGATCGTTGGCAAGTGGCATCTCGGCCTCACGTCGCCGAACACGCCGACCGAACGCGGCTTCGATTTCTTTCACGGATTCCTCGGCGACATGATGGACGACTACCTCACGCATCGACGCGGGGGTCAGAACTTCATGCGTCGCAACCAAGAGGTCATCGACCCACCCGGCCACGCCACCGACCTCTTCACTGATTGGGCTTGCGAGTACCTCACCGAACGTGGCACGTCATCGAACCAACCGTTCTTCCTCTACCTCGCCTACAACGCACCGCACGATCCGATCCAACCGCCTTCCGAATGGCTTGCGAAGGTACGTCAGCGCGAACCGAACATGGCCGCTCATCGAACTGCACTGGTCGCCCTCATTGAGCACATGGACGCGGGCATCGGTCGAGTGCTCAACACACTCGACCAACTCAAACTCGCGGACAACACGCTCGTCTTCTTCACTTCAGACAACGGCGGCATCCTCGGCCACGGAGCAAACAACGGCCCGTGGCGCAGCGAGAAACAACACATGTATGAAGGCGGCCTCCGAGTCCCCGCCGTCGCTCGCTGGCCTAACCACATCCCTACGGGTCAGCACACCGATCGAGTCGCCGTCACGATGGACCTCTTCGCCACCGCCGCCGAAGCCGCTGGGATCAAAGCGTTCTCAAACATCGACGGAGTCAGCTTCCTTCCCACGCTACTCGGCCAACCACAAGCCACTCCGCAACGCGACCTCTACTTCGTCCGCCGCGAAGGAGGCCCCGCCTACGGAGGCAAAACCATCGAAGCCCTCATCCGAGGTGACTGGAAACTCCTCCAAGACAGCCCCTTCGCTCCGCTTGAACTCTACAACCTCAAGACCGACTCGAACGAAACCACCAACCTCGCTACCCGCGAAAAGAAAATCTTCAACGACCTCTCCGCCGCACTCCGCCAACACATCCAACGCGGCGGAGAAGTTTCCTGGCAACAGCCATAGTACGACAACGCAGCAAGTACATCACCAGAACGCTCCCGCGTGATGTTTTTTTCCGCGATTCAGCCGTCGAATGTAATTCGTCGCCGCACCGCTAAGCCAAAATTTCGGGTGGCTGGGGTCGAGCGAAGTGAGCCCCCAGCCTGTGTTTCGCTGGGGGCTCGCGTTGCTCGACCCCTGCCACCCAACCAACGCTGACCTCGTGCAGTTGCTGCAACAGTTCGTGCGATAGGTTCAAAGGCTTCAAAAGGGCGAGGCGCTCGACATGCGGCCGGCGGACTATTTCTTCCGCTTGCTGGCCAACGAGACTCGTACCCGCAACTTGACGATCTCGTCGCAGTTGATCGACACGTTCCAGAACGACGACCACGATACCGTCGTCACGTTCAAGAATCGCGAGTACCTGCGATTCCATCTCTTCGCCAGCTTCATCCGTCTGCTACACGACGGCGGCATCAACGAGTACGAAGACCCGGACCAGCCCTTCGTCGATGCCACACGGCGAGATTCTTTGCCGGGAGTGATCCCGCACATGACGTCGTTCGTAGTTCCGCCTTTAGGCGGCACAAAACAGCGATCACCGCCTAAAGGCGGAACTACGAACTTGAATTTTCAAAGTCAGCGTCTTTGGACGAAACACATCTCCGGTCACACGCCCGCCGGCCAACGAGCCACGTTGCTGAAAGGCTTGGGCCACCTGCCGGAGGACACGCGCGGCATCCTCTCCAACTGCGCCTGCCTGGGCGAAGGGGTCGATGTTCCGGTGCTCGACGGCGTGGCGTTCATTGACCCCAAGCGGTCGATGGTGGACATCA
>JAYUFI010000564.1:0-12735 GCA_043738805.1 Planctomycetaceae bacterium
TTGACTGGCCGTCAGTTTGGTTGTTTTGAGCTCGGTGGGCTGAGTCGGAGTGGTCGCGGAATTGCGGCACCTTCAAAGAGAACGCCCACCGTCACTGACTGACAACGGGGTTCGCGAAGGGAGGCTAAGCGGGCTTGAACCGCCGACCCCAGATCCACAATCTGGCGAACCCCATTTCCAACAGCCCCCGACCGAGAGTTGTAGCGACGATGAATTTTCGTTGCACCAACGATTGCACCAGAAACGCAGGCGGACATGACGAGCAAAAACTGGCGCTGGTTCAGTGCCAGTTCTGGCCTCCTTTCCGACGTCCGCTAGCTTGACCGAAATGTGTTGCCCTTGTCTCCGAATGACTGTTACCTCTCTCCCCAGTCTAAACATGCAACAATCGCCAGACATCCTTGACGCTCTGCGCGATGGCCACGAAGCTCTGAAGAGGTTTTGATTTCGCGCTGTTTCAAAACTGCGTCGCTCGAATGGACTCGCACTCAATCAGTAAGACGGACGGGATCGTTCGTTTCACGGAAGGTTCTCATGCCTGAATCCACGAATGGAAATAGTCGCTACTGGATCGGATTTGACCTGGGTGGGACCAAGATGTTGGCTGTCGTGACCGACTCGAAGTTTCAGCCGGTGGTGCGGAAACGGCGAAAGACTCGCGATGATGACGGCACGATCACAATGAGCCGAGTGATCAGCACGATTGAGAAGACGCTCGAAGAGGCGAACATCGCGCCGGAACAGCTTGCCGGAATCGGGATCGGTTGCCCCGGCATGTTGGACCTTGATCACGGAATCGTGCTCGAAGCGGGGAACCTCGGTTGGAAGAACGAGGCGGTTCAAGACGCTCTTGAAAACGCGTTTCATTGCCGAGCCGTCATCGCGAACGATGTCGATTGCGGCGTCTACGGCGAATATCTATTCGGTGCGGCGAAGGGGGCTCACACAGCCATCGGCGTGTTTCCGGGAACCGGTGTCGGTGGTGGCATGGTTTACGAGGGGAAGATTTTTCGCGGGAAAAATTGCTCGTGCATGGAAGTCGGCCATGTGGAAGTCTTGCCGAACGGGCCGCGTTGTTCATGCGGGCGGCGCGGTTGCTTGGAAGCGGTGAGCAGTCGCTTGGCAGTTTCGGCAGCAGCGGCTCAAGCGGTCTTTCGCGGTCAAGCTCCGAAGCTCGCCGAGTTGGCGGGAACCGATCTCGCGAACATTCGCAGCGGTGCGCTGGCCGAAGCGATCAAGAAGGGGGACACGGTCATTGAGCAAATTGTCCGCGACGCCGCGTCGCACATGGGGACAGCGATCGGTGGCTTGATCCATCTACTCGCACCGGATGTCGTGGTGCTCGGCGGCGGGCTGGTCGAAGCGATGTCTGAATTATACGTCGAGACGGTAACAGCCTCGGCGAAGAAATGGGTCTTGCCGTCGTACTCGAAGACTTACGGAGTGGTCGCGGCAAAGCTTGGTGATGACGCAGTCGCGTTGGGTGCTGCGGCGTGGGCGGATACGGTGATTGGATGAAAAAAGAAAGTTTGTTTTTCGTAGCCCGGTTTTCCAAACCGGGTGGCTCGGAAAGCCCGGTTTGAAAAACCGGGCTACGGAGAAAGTCAGCCTCACTTTCTGAGGCAACAAGAGAGCCTGCATCGTGACAGCCAGCAGCACGCCTGAATCCGGTCATCCGACAATCGCAACAACGGCAGCGGTTCGCCCTGTCGCGGTCATCGACATCGGTACGACGGCGATCCGCATGGCGATTGCCGAGATTGATTCTGTGGGCAACATTCGCACGCTCGAAACGGTGACTCAAGGCGTTGATCTCGGCAAAGACACGTTCACGCGCGGCATCATTCGGCGAGCGACGATCGAAGACTGCGTGAAGGTGCTGAAGAGTTATCGTCAGTTGTTGCGCGAATTTCAGATCGTCAATCACGATCAAATTCGCATCGTCGCGACGAGCGCTGTGCGTGAGGCAACGAATCGGCTCGCGTTTCTCGATCGCATTTACATCGCAACCGGACTGACGGTTGAGCCACTCGAAGAGGCGGAGGTCAACCGCATCACGTTTTTGGGGATCAAGCCGTTTTTGCATTCGGAGCCGTCGCTCGCGACGGCGAAAACACTGGTGGTTGAAGTCGGTGGCGGCAGCACGGAAGTCTTGTTGGTACAGAGCGAACAAGTCGCGTACTCACATACGTACCGGCTGGGCTCGCTGCGATTGCGGGAGATGTTGGAAGAGCATCGGCTTCCGAAACTCAAAGTGCGTTCGATCATGCAGAGTCAGATCGGGCGCACGGTCGAAGAGATCGTCATGCACGTGCCGCAAGAAGGGACGACCGAGTTGATCGCGCTCGGCGGCGATGTCCGATTCGCGGCGTCGCAGATTCTTCCGGAAAAAAAATTGCAACATCTCGGACGCATTTCGACCGCGTCGCTCGAACGCTTCACCGACAAAGTGCTCGAACTGTCGATCGACGAGATCGTTCACAAATACCACATTTCGTTTCCCGATGCGGAAACGCTCGGCCCGGCGTTGTTGGCTTACAGCCTGCTGGCGCGGACGCTGCGGCTCGATCACATCTTGGTGACGAACGTCAATCTGCGTGACGGTCTGCTGAAAGACATGGCCGTTCGCGGCTCATGGTCTGATGAGTTCTCCGAGCAAGTGATTCGCTCGGCACTCGATTTCGGTCGGAAGTTTTGCTTCGACGAAAATCACGCCGTGCATGTGGCGTTGCTCGCTGACAAGCTGTTTCGCGAACTGGCCGCCGAACATCAACTCGATGCGCGGTTCGGATTGTTGTTACACGTCGCGGCCTTGCTGCATGAGATCGGGCTGTACGTCAACACGACGAGCTATCACAAACACTCGCTCTATTTGATTCAGTACAGCGAACTCTTTGGGCTGACGAAGCGGGATCAAGCATTGATCGCGCTCGTGGCACGTTATCACCGCCGAGCCTCACCGAAGCCAGCACATCCCAGTTACGCGGCGCTCGATCGTGACAGCCGAGTCACGATCAGCAAGCTCGCGGCACTGCTGCGAGTGGCGATCGCACTCGATCGGTCTTACAGCCAACGGATCACAGACTTGGTTTGCCAACGTGATGAGGACCGGCTCGTGATTACGATTCCCAATATCGAAGACCTGTCGCTCGAACAGCTCGCGCTGAAACAGAACGGCCTGCTGTTTGAAGAGACCTTCGGCCTGCAAGTTCAATTGCGACCGGGCCACACGGGGCGCAGCTAAAAACAATGCCCTCCATTCGTATTTCCAACTTGAGAGTCGATGTCACTCAGCCCGAAGCGGAACTGCCCAAGCGGTTGGCGAAGAAGCTCGGACTGACCGAGGTCGATATCGCGCGTTGGCGAATTCTGCGCAAGAGCCTGGATGCCCGATCGCGGAACAGTCTCAAGTTTGTTTACACGATTCTGGTCGAACTGCCTGAAGGCCAGTTGGTCGAAAAGCTGTTGGCGAAACAGACCGGCGATGTCGAGTTATTCGCTCCGCCGCAGTTTGAGGATGTCACACCGGGATCTATTCCGCTTGAGCAGCGTCCGGTCGTGATCGGTTCCGGGCCAGCGGGTTTGCTCGCGGGATATTTGCTGGCGGTGAAGGGTTATCGGCCCGTGATCATCGAACGCGGGCAAGCGGTCAAAGAGCGTGTCCCGGCGATTCGTGATTTCGATGCGGGAGGCGGGCATGATCCCGAAAACAATTACCTCTTCGGCGAAGGGGGAGCCGGAACGTTTAGCGACGGCAAGCTGACCTGTCGCTTGAGCGGGCCGGACGTCGATTGGGTGCTGACGAAGTTTGTCGAATGCGGCGGAAAACCGTCGTTGATTTACGAGCAGCGTCCGCACTTGGGGAGCAATCGCTTGCCGATGATCGTGCGTAACTTTCGTCGCCAGATCGAAGCGCTCGGCGGTGAGTATCGTTTCGGGTGTTGTCTCGACGGACTCGATATTGCGGACGGTCGGCTGAAAGGTTTGCAAACTTCCGGCGGATACATCGCGACGACGCAAGCGGTGCTCGGCATCGGACACAGCGCACGAGATACGTATCGAATGCTGCTGAGCGCCGGCATTCCGATGCGTCAAAAAGCATTTCAACTCGGCCTGCGGATTGAGCAGCCGCAAGAACAAGTCAACCGCCACAAGTACGGCAAGCCGGAGTATCTCACGTTGCTCGGCGCGGCGGATTATACGTTGACGGCTCACGGGCAACGTGACGTCTATTCGTTTTGCATGTGTGCCGGTGGGATCACGATTCCGAGCGTGTCTGAGCCGGGTTGCATCGCGACGAACGGCATGAGCAACTCGCGGCACAACACGCCGTTCGCAAACAGCGGCATCATGGTCACGCTCGAACCACACGAGTTCGGCAGCGACGACATTCTGGCGGGAGTCGAACTGCAACGCCGCTTTGAATCAGTCGCCTTTGAACTCGCGGGGCGCAATTACTTCGCTCCGATTCAAACGGCGGCGGACTTCCTCGCGGGCCGAACGCCGCCCAAGGATCAACGTCTCGCCAGTTCGTATGAGCGAGGGACCGCGGCCCTGAATCTCGATGAGGTCTTGCCGCCGATCATCAGCGCGGCCATTCGATCCGGCTTGCCGGTCATGGATCAAAAGTGGCACGGCGACTTTTTGAAGAACGCAAATTTGCTCGGCCCGGAAATGCGCGGCAGTTCGCCGGTGCGCATCGAACGCGATGTGATCACGCGGCAGTCGCCCGCTTGCATGGGTCTTTATCCCGTCGGCGAAGGAGCGGGCTTCGCTGGTGGGATCATCAGTGCGGCTGTCGATGGATTACTGAGTGCGAAACAAATCGTGCGGCAGTTTGCGCGGTTGAGTTGAGGCCGATGTCCTATTACGTAGCCATCACGCTCCGCGTGATGAGCCGGTCGCTTCACGAAACGTTGGTGATCGCTCGGCTCGTCACGCGGAGCGTGACGGCTACGTAGGTGCTGCCCGCATTACTTGATCGTGAATGACTGCTTGAACTGTGGGATGATTGGGTCCGCGTTGCATTCATCGTGCAGCAGTTGAGCGACCGCATTCGCCGCTGCGGGTTCGCCGTGAACGATGAAGGCTTGGCCGATCCCGCCGTGTTTGGCCAAGTGGCCGAACCACCATTTGAAATCTTCCGCGTCCGCGTGAGCCGACAGGCCGTTGAGCACTTCGACGTGCGCTCGCATTTCGACATCGCGGTCAAAGATACGGACCTTCGGCTGCCGTTCTTGAATGCGACGACCAAGCGTGTATTCGGCTTGATAGCCGATCAACACGATCGTGTTCCGCTCGTTGCTGATGGCATGTCGGATGTGATGGACGACTCGGCCGCTTTCGCACATGCCGCTGGAGGCGATGACGACGAACGGTCCTTTGCGGTCGTTGAGCTCTCGGCTTTCTTGAGGACTCGCGATGTATGTCAGGCCGCGAAAGCCGAACGGATCGGAGTCACTCGCGCGTTGGTCTTGAACGTCGGTGTCCATTTCGTCTTGATGTTGCCGATAAACCTGCGTCAGCTTGCGAGACAACGGGCTATCCACGAACACCGGGATGTGCGGCAAGCGGCCTTCATTGGAAAGCTGATTCAAAAAGTACACAACGTTCTGAGTGCGACCGAGGCTGAATGCCGGGATGATGACTTTCCCTTCGACGGCGATCGCCTCTTTGATGATTCGCAGCAACTCGGCCTTCTGGTCTTCCGCCGGCGGATGCACGCGATTGCCGTAAGTCGATTCGGTGATGAGCACGTCGCAGCCATCGTCGATCAGCGCGGGGTCTCGCAGCAGCGGCAGTCCGCGACGTCCGAGATCGCCGGTGAAGATGACTCGCTTCATCTCGTTGCGGTCGGTGATTTCTAACTCCGTGATTGCCGAGCCAAGGATGTGTCCCGCCTCGTGAAATCGCAGGCGAACGTCTTTCGCAAGTTCATGCCATTGGCCATACGGAATCGGCTCAAAGCGTTTGACCAATTCGCGAACGTCTTCCTCATCGTACAACGGCTCGACGGGAGGATGTCCGTGTTGCAGCCGACCGTGCAGATACTTCGCATCTTCTGCTGCGATGTGAGCGCTGTCTTGCAGCATGATTTCGGCAACGTCTGCCGTCGCCACCGTACAAAACACCGGGCCGCGAAAGCCGGCTTTGTACAAGCCTGGTAAGTTGCCGCAGTGATCGATGTGCGCGTGCGAAAGAATTACTGCATCCAAATTTTTCGGATCGCAGTGAAACCGTTCGTTCTTCGCGCGCGCTTCCGCGCGATGTCCTTGAAAGAAACCGCAGTCGAACAAAATTCGCCGCTTGTCGGTTTCCAACAAATGCTGACTGCCGGTGACTTCGCCTGCGGCTCCGAAGAACGTCAATTGCATGATGCGGCTTTCGTTTGAGGATTGATTCAGGATGTTACAGGGACACCGTAACCCGAAGCGTGAGCGAGGGCGAACGCTTCACAAAGAGACGAATTCGGGAGCATTGTACGCTCGCCCTCGCTCACGCTTCGGGCTACGGAGACACCGCGCTTCATTTTTGAGAGTGATTCATTTTGACCGAGTTTTCCGCGAACTCCTAGAATCGGGTGGCATTTCTTGTGGGAATTAGACGATGTCAGAAAAGCGGAGGTTGCGTTGCCTCACAGACGACTTAACCTTCCGCCGCGTGTCTGTTGAATCGGTTCTCTAAGTACGCTTGGCAACACCAGCGACTGAGAACACGAAGCCCGACCGGACTCCGTGCTGCTCCTAGCCGCTGAGTGAAGGAGGCCCATGATGGCTCCGCTACTCACAGGGGAAGATGTTCTCCGGCGCTTGTTCGCCGGTGTCACGGAACAAACCTTTGAGGTTGAACTCGGCATCGCGGAGCAACCGCTGATCGAGTACCTCGTCAACATGCTGCTGCGGTTCCTGCGGCAGGAAGCAATCTACCGCGTGCGTGACACGACAGGACATCGACTGACTCAAGTCGTCGATATGGTCGCCGAAGCCGAGCATCGTGAGGCACGCCCGCGCCGTGAAATTCATCGCCACATCGGCGACTTCACGCTCTTCTTCAGCGGCCTTTATCCGGAGCACTTGCCGCGTTTGCAGGCTCCCGACCGCAAAGACTATTTGGTCGATTACTGCGGGCAAGGCAAACGCTCGTATTCGATCGCGGCGAGTTACGCGGACGACGAAGAGACGAAAGAAGAAGCTCGCGTCTTACGATTGCTCAGCGAAGAATTTGAACTTTGCTCCGAAGGTTTGCATCGAGTTCGCCGCGAATTGAACGCCTTACCGCTGCTCTCGACGCGGTCTGCCGTTTTGAACTGATGCCCGCGTGATCGGCGTCATTGGTACGACCGCTACAACCGTGACATTGTGTCAAATTGCTACCGTAACGGTGGCGATTCCGAAAACTTTGAGTTCGGCTCAACAAGCATTGAATCAATCGGCGAGTGGGATAGCCTCTTCGCCGACCGTTCGCCACGCGGGGTGGCATGATTCGGGCCGATCTTGAGTTTTCCTCTTTGGAGACACACGCATGTTGTTCCCCAGTTGGCGTCGTTGGTTGAAGTCGGATGGCGTTCGTAGTTCACGTCGGAAGTTTGCGACACGTTTAGAGCAACTGGAGACTCGCGTCGTTCCGACTGCGTCTGTGAATGCAAGTTCTGCATTTGTGGTGTCGGTAAGCGATGCAGATCACATCAGTTTTGCCGCCGTGGATGATGGGAGTGGCAAGAAGGTTGTCGAAGTGACTTCGGACAGCGGAGCAGTCACAACCGCACGGTTGGCCAGCACTGTGACTTCTCTGACTGTGAACTGCTCCGGCAATTTTGCCAACGGCGTTGATCTCAGCGGAATCCTCCAAGCAGATTTCCCGTTCCTCAGCACGATCACGGTCAACACGGGGGATGGCGACGACACGATTCTGGGGACGGACATCTCTGCGACATTGAATGGTGGTAACGGCAACGACTCGATCACGGCGGGCTCTGTTGGCGATTCCATCAACGGTGGTAATGGTGAGGACATCCTCACTGGTGGTATCGGCGACGATTCGATCAGCGGCGGCTCTGGAAACGACAGCCTCAGCGATACCACTGGTGGCGATAACCTCCTCAACGGCAATGATGGCGACGACACGATTACCGCCGGCGCTGGCGACGATTCGATCTATGGCGGTTCGGGTGACGATCAGATCGACAGCGGCGATGGAACCAATGTCATCCGCGGCAACATCGGAGCCGACGTCATCACTGCTGGTACTGGTGACGACAACATTGATGCCGGTGCTGGCGACGATTTCATCAATGCTGGCGACGGCAACAACACCGTGATGGGGGGAACGGCTGCGAATAGTCAGCTCGGCGGCAACGACACGATTATCTCTGGAGTTGGCAATGACTCGATCGACGCCGGTGACGGCAATGACTTGATCAAGGCTGGCGATGGTAACGACACCATCAACGGCAATGCTGGTAACGACACCATCGGTGGCGGTGCTGGTGCCGACTTGATCCTTGGCGGAGCAGGGGACGACAAAGTCTCCGGCCAAGCTGGTAACGACACGATCAATGGCCAAGCCGGCAACGATGTGCTTCTTGGCGGCGACGATAACGACAGCATCCTCGGTGGTGCTGGAAATGACGTGATTGCTGGAGAAGGAGGAGACGACTATGTGAATGGCCAGGGAGGGACCGACACAGTTCTTGGCGGCAGCGGAAGTGGAGCTGGCCCAGATGCCGGGGACGTGATCATCGACCCTGTCAAGGAGCGAAACGAATCATTCAAGCTCAGTAAGGTCAACAAATTTTTGGTCCAGTTGAACTAACTCGACGTTGATTGTTGACAGCTATTTGAGAGGGACAGGCCACATGGTCTGTCCCTTTTTGTTTTTATCGGCTCATTGCGGCGCGATTAAAATGTGAGTGGTCAGATGCCATTTTCTCAACGAGATGAACACGTCGGTCAATTGCTTCCTGTCCGCTCTTAGCCGACTTCTTTAGACTACTCGTCACACATCCGCAGCACTCGGCGAGAACTTCACGCATGACGATAGCACCGGTGAATCTCGGACTCATCGGCTTGGGTCCGCTTTGGGAAAGCCAATATCGTCCAGCGCTGGCAAAGTTGAATCAGCGACTGAAGGTTGTCGCGGTGTATGACAACGTGCGTAGCCGAGCCGAACAGGCCGCTCGCGAAATGCAGTCGCGCTTCGTGGGGGGAATCACAGCGTTAGTTGACCGGCCCGATGTGCAAGCGGTGCTTTGGTTGGACGCCGGTTGGCAAGGCCCGGCGATCATGCAGTTGTTGTGTGAGCACCGAAAGCCGGTCCTGAAAGCTGCGAAGTGTGACTTGTCGTTGTCCGAGCTGCAGCAAGTTCATGAACAGGCTGCCGCGCATGGCCAGACCATCGTCCCGGCTTTTCCCAAGCGTTGTACCCCCGCCAGCATTCGATTGCAGGAACTGCTTGCCACGCAATTGGGGCGACCGCAACGCATCGAAATCAACATCGCTCCGGCGAGTTTGACCGCGATCCCATTTGCCACGAGTGCTGATTTCGGCGGCGCAACACCTCCGTCACAAGACCCGCTGCTCGAATGGACCGACTGGGTGCAATACTTGTTTCGCGCCGTGCCGCAGCAAGTGACTCGCGACAACGGCGGTCAAAGTTTGCAGCTCAATTTCACTCCACTTCAGTCATCGAATGCGACGACAGAATTGCGAAACGTCACTCTGTCATTCAGCCCGACTCCGCCGATTCCCGATCAACCGACGTGCGATGAAGTCTGCCTGCAATGCGAACACGGCAACGCTCGCTTGATTGGTTCATCGTTCATCGAGTGGACCAGCGGCAGCGAGTCGAACACGGAATCTCTGATTGCCGAGCGGACTGAAACGGAAGTCTTACTCGATCTCTTCTGCCGTCGTGTTGTCGGCGGTCTCGTTCCGGTTCCTGATTTGAGCGACTTGATTCGCGCCCAACAAATCGTCTAACCGCATCATTGTGGCACGACGCTCCGTGTCGTGAATTGCGACGCGGAGCATCGCACCACAATATGAGCAACCGCCCTGTCATTCGGATGAGCGATGAGAGTCAAGATGTTCCTGTCTGCCGTCACCAGCCGATCGTTGTCACGCGAAGAAGTTCGCGCGGTCGATCGACGCGCGATCGACGAGTTCGGCATGACCGGACTCGTCTTGATGGAAAATGCCGGTCGAGGTGCGGCTGAGTTGCTGCTGCATCTCGGCATCAACGGAGCGGTGATGATTTGCGCCGGTAAAGGGAACAACGGTGGCGACGGGTTCGTGATCGCTCGGCACTTGGAATTGCACGGAATCGACGTTCGCGTTTTGCTTTTTGCTCAACCGAATGAACTGATCGGTGACGCGGCGGCTAATTGGCACATCTTAGAACGATCGAACACTTCTCGTATCGTGCTCGGCCGCGTGCCAGCCATGTCTGACATCGAACATTCGTTGACTCAAGCCGATTGGGTTGTCGATGCATTGCTCGGCACAGGGACCGCCGGAGAAGTTCGCGAGCCGTATCGCACGGCAATCGCGGCGGTCAATCGCTCGGCGCGACGAGTCTTCGCCGTCGATCTTCCTTCCGGACTTGATTGCGATACCGGTCTGCCGATTGAGCATTCCGGCAACTCGACAACCCTCTGTGTTCGCGCTCAGCACACCGCGACCTTTGTGGCTCGCAAACGAGGCTTCGATCATCCGTCATCGCGAGAGTTCACCGGCGAAGTGCATGTCGTCGGCATCGGCATCCCACTGTGCTTGCGAGACGAGGTCATGGAAGATCGTCCTATCGCCTGAAACAGCCCGCGATCTCTGGCCGCGATGTGTCTTGTGGGATCAGCGGATTGAGACATATACCTCGCACGGTCACGAACCACAGACATCAACATTTCCAAATCGCTTCCGGACAGAGTCGCTCATGCCCCTCGAAAAATCGCTCGACCGCAAGTTAGCGGCCATTCACGCGGACCCGCACGGATGCCGCGAGTTCATCATCGCGGATGCCAAAGACGCCGACATGGGCTTGGGCATCGGGGCTCCGGGACAATCGCCCGAACGACACGACTCGGAAGTGCGATTCAAGACGCTGGCTCAGTACCGGCAACAGATTCGCGACATCATCGAGCAGCAGGTGGTCGACATCGTGCTGATGTCCGCCAGCACCAGCGAATTGCTGACAATTCAAGAACGCCGGTTCGACAACTCACCGATCACACCCGCCGCGCGGGCGAACGATGCGACCGACGTCCACATTCATCGCGGCGGCCGAGTTCACACCGCACCCGCTCGGCCGTTCCGTTCGGCGAGTCTCGATCACATGCAGTGCGGCCATCTCGATTGCGATCCAGAGGAACGCCTGTTGGGCGTCGATCTCGGTTTGTATTCGGTGACGTTCAACAATCAGTTGGAACTGGACCTCGACACGTTGCAGCAGTTCAAAGCCTTCCGCGAAGAGTGCGAAGCGAAACAGTTTCGTTACTTCCTGGAGGTCTTCGATCCGAACGCTCCGGGAGCGGTCGCGCCCGACCTGCTCCCCGGCTTCATCAACGATGGCATCGCTCGCTCATTGGCTGGAGTGACCAGTGCCGGTCGGCCCACGTTTTTGAAGATGGTCTATCACGGCCCGCGAGCGATGGAAGAACTGGTCAGCTTCGATCCGCATCTCGTCGTCGGCATCCTCGGTGGTTCAGCCGGCACAACACTCGATGCGTTCTTGTTATTGCACGAAGCGCAGAAGTACGGAGCGAAGGTCGCCCTCTTCGGCCGCAAGATCAACTACGCCGAACACCAACTCGCCTTCATTCAAATGTTGCGTTACATCGCCGACGGAGTCATCGACCCGCGCGAAGCCGTTCAGGCCTATCATAGTGTGTTGCAAGAGCTGAAGATCACCCCCAACCGCTCGCTCGAACAAGACCTCACACTGCAAACCAACGTGATGAGCTACGGCGGCAGCAGCACCGTCATCAGCCTGCCAACCGAGTCAACTCCCACGCCCGCTGAATCGGCACCCACTTCAGCCGAACCAGCAAAGACTGGCGTTCCTCAAACAACAGCAGCCTTACCAACTCCAAGCGACCGCCCCAACTTCGGCAAGATGTCGCCGCACGAACGTCTCAGCTACCACCAAGATCGCCTCAAGCGACTGTTCGGTGAAAAGTAGACAGTTCGTCGAGCGCTGGAGTTCTGTGGCGAGTCACACGCAATTCGACATGTTATTTCCATTCGCAAGCGAATTGGAGGGCGCGTTGGCGGACTGGCTCGGTGAGGGTCTGGTCCGCCGCGATAGCGTCGAGCCATTCGGTCGGGGCTGGGCCTTGGTCTCGCCGCCAGTGAATCAGACTCGGTGCCCCACGTTCCGCTCGCAGTTCCGGAGCCCACCTTCACACTGAATCACGATCGGCCACTCGCTACGTTACACGCACGCAAAACGTGGGCAAGTCTAATTGCTACGCAAACTGCCGACGTTGTCATTATCATCTCATGGTCAAAAACAAACATTGAAGTGAGCATTGCCATGAAACAACTTCTCGTGGTTTTCCTCTGGCTGCTGGTTTCTGCCGGAGTGGTTTCTGCTTGGGAGGCGGATGCCGCGAAGGTTGAGCGAGGCTCGAAGACGGCCAAAGCCGGTTTCCAGAACGAGGATGAAATCCGGGACAAGTTCAACAACTGGAAGACCGACGCGGAAGCTCGCACATGGCTTGAGGCGATGAATCATCAGATG
>JAYUFI010000565.1:0-4807 GCA_043738805.1 Planctomycetaceae bacterium
GTGCGGCGAGTTCCTGCATCGTCGCGGCGGGAGTCAGTTTGTGCGGATCGAGAGCTTCGACCGGTGTTGGAATGAGTGGCGGTGGTTCAACGCGAATCGGGACTGGGGCCGGAGCGGGGGCAGCGACTGGAACCGGCGGAGCCAACGGAGCGGGTGCGGTTGCAGCAGTTGGCGGCTTCGGCGTTTCGTTCTCGGCCTCTGCAACTGCGACGGCAGACTCCGGCTCAAACGTGTCACCGCGACCGAGTGCGGCGAGTTCATTCAGCGCGTTGGCCAAACGGGAGTCTTGCAGATTGAGCTTCGGCTCCGGGAGTGGTTCGACGTTGCCTTCCGGATCGGGAACGCGAATCGTTCGACCGCAAGTCGGACAATCAACGAGCAGTCCCGCCTTCAAGTGGGAAATCCCCAAGAACTGCCGACAGTGCTGACAACGAAACTTGATCGGCATCAGCTTCCTCGCGAACTCGAATCAACGGCGGAATCGTCTTCGTGCATCGCTCGCCAAGCTAACAACGCGACAAGCCCCACGAAGTTCACAATCCAAGCAACCGCCGCCACCAAAAACACGCCCCAAACTCCAACAGTGCCGCTGCGATCGCCGACGGCACAGAGCACGAGCGTGATCGCACCCGCCAGAAATGCGGCAAACGTCAGTACGGCTGCCGTCCAAAACGATCGTCTGATCCAAATTTGGCTTTGCATAAGATTCCCCATAGGCGAGCCGAAATGCTCGCCGTTTCCCAAGCCGACAATCTTCCGCCAAGCTCGCCCGCCGTCAAGCCGCTCGACATCTTCGGAAACTTCTTCGCAGACATTGATGCAGTCGCCGGTTAGACTGGCTCATGATCCGTGTTCCAGAAAGATGACTTATGAACGTTGATGATTTTCTCAAACGTGACCTCAACCGTCGGCAGTTTCTCGGTCGCAGTGCGCAGAATGCCGCCGGGGTTGCGGCAGGCATGGTTGGTGTCGGGCTTGTAGGAGCGGCGGCGTTAGCGAAAGCGACCGCATCGGAACGAGTGCGAGTCGCGGTGGTCGGCGTGCGGAATCACGGGAAGACGCTCGCTGCCGGATTCGCGGCATTGCCGGAAGCTCAAGTGGTCGCGCTGTGCGATGTCGATGACAACGTCGTTCCGCCAGCGATGGCCGCAGTTCAGCAAACTCAAGGAACATCGCCGCGTGTCGAACGTGACTTCCGTCGGCTGCTCGATGATCCACAGATCGACGCAGTCGTGATCGCGACTCCAGATCACTGGCACGCGCTGCTGACGACGATGGCGTGCGAAGCGGGTAAAGATGTTTTTGTGGAAACCCCGGCGACTCATCATGGCGCGGAAGGAGCGTGGATGCTCGACACCGCTCAACGCACACAGCGAATCGTTCAAGTCGGCTTGCAGCAGCGGAGCGGGGCTCATTTTCAATCGGCGATCCGGCTGATTCACAGCGGCAAGCTCGGCAAGGTCGCGTCGGCGAAAGCGTGGTTCGTCCAGAAACGACAACCGCTGATCGCGTCGGCGATCAGCGAGCCTCCGGCCGGAGTCGACTTCAATGCGTGGCTCGGTCCCGCGCCGGAGCGAGCGTTTGCCATTCACCGATTTCATTATCACTGGCGGTGGTGCTGGGATTACGGCTCCGGCGACTTGGGTTTGTGGGGTTCGCAATTTTTGGACATCGCCCGTTGGGGGTTGAACGCGACTTGGCCACAACGTGTCGCAGCCAGCGGCAACAATCTCGTACTGCATGACGCGGCTGAAACGCCGGATTCGATGCAAGTCTTGTTTGACTGCGGCGACCAAACGATTTCGTGGGAGCATCGTACGTGGAGCAACCACGCTCCCGAAGGACGCACGGCAGGCGTTGCTTTTTTCGGCGAGCGCGGCACGTTGGTCGTTGATCGCGGCGGCTGGAAAGTTTACGACAGTTCCGAACAACTCGTCGCCGACACCGGCGAATCATCGCGATCACATCTGGCCGAGTTTGTCGAGGCGATCAAAACTCGATCAGCGCCTCACGCTGATTTAGAAACCGGCATCATCTCGGCTGGTTGGTGCCATCTCGCGAGCCAGTCATTCCGCTTGAACCGCGAGTTGATGGTTGACACTTCCGGACGTCCAATTGACGAGGTCGCACTGTCGCAATGGACGCCGACGTATCGCGAGCCGTGGACGCTGGCCTGAGTTCGTGTTGTTGTCAAATCTTGAGTTCACCTTTACCCACTTTTTCAACACACGCACCTGACCGTTGTCTTTTGGGGGGAACGTGTCCATTCATCGTTCGGTTCTGATCTGCGAAGACGAAGAAGTGATCCGCCGATCGTTGGCGGAATTACTGCAAGGCGAGGGGTACGTCGTGTCGCCGGCAGCGAATGTGACGGACGCGATCTCGCTCGCAAGAAGTCATGACTTCGATGTGGCGATTTGCGATGTGATGCTGCCGGATGGTGACGGCATTGATTTGCTCAAAAGGTTGCTGCGGCTGAATCCGCGCACGTCGGTGTTGATCATCACGGCTTATGCAACGGTCGAGAACGCTGTCGAAGCGTTTCAATCGGGAGCGTTCGATTACCTCGTCAAGCCAGTGATCTTTGATGACTTGCTCAACAAACTGCAGCGGCTGTTTCAATTTCGTGCCCTCGATTTGGAAAACCAAGCATTGCGGCGCGAACTCGCTCGGCGTGAAGACTTCGATCAGATCGTCGGCACCAGTAAGGTGCTCGCAGATCTGCAAGATTCGATTCGCAAAGTGGCGAAGACGAACTCGAACGTGTTGCTCGTCGGCGAAACGGGGACGGGAAAAGAACTCTTCGCGCGAGCGATTCATCGCGCGGGACCAAAGAGCCCCGAAAAATTTCTCGCCGTCAATTGCAGCACTCGCCCGGTCGAATTGTTGGAAGCTCAATTGTTCGGCTCGAAGTTAGGTGCGCTGTCAAGTGGCGGAAGCGATCAAGTTGGCATCTTCCAACATGCGGGTGAAGGAACCGTGCTCTTGGATGAAATCAGCGAACTGCCGCTGAGCACTCAAGCGAAGCTGCTGCGCGCGATCGAATACCAAGAAATCCTGCCACTGGGTGGTTCGGAACCCCTACATGTCTCTGCGCGAATCATCGCCACGACGACACGCGACCTCGTCCGCGAAGTGGTCGAGAAACGCTTTCAAGACGACCTCTTCTATCGGCTCGACGGTGTGAAGCTGACGATCCCGCCGTTGCGCGAACGCTCCGACGATATCCCCGAACTCGTCGAGTTCTTCATCGCGAAGCACTCGAAAGCCATGAGTAAGCGCGTCGCCGGTGCCGACAGCGAAACGATCCGGTTGCTGATGTCCGCGCAGTGGAAAGGGAACGTGCGACAACTCGACAACGCGCTCGAACGAGCGGTGATGATGTGCGACGGCGCTCACATTCATCCGGATGATCTGCCACCTGAACTACTCGGACTCGCACAACCACTGCCCGATACTGACGACTTGCGAACGGCATTACGTCACTACGAAAAGCTGCACCTCGCGCGCGTCCTCCGCCAATGGCCCGACAAACGTGAAGCGGCCAAACGCCTGAAGCTCGGCCTGTCGAGCCTGTACCGGAAGATCGAGGAATTAGGCATCGACTTGTGATCGTCGCGAGCGCAAATCCAATTGGACTCGTGACCCACCTTCGCGGGCGCTTCAGGCTTCCATTTGCACGGTGCATCATTCGGGCTAAGCGACTTCGTCAAGCAATTAATTATTCCCACTCGATCGTGCTGGGCGGCTTGCTGCTGATGTCGTAGACGACTCGATTCACGCCACGGACCGAGTTCGTGATGCGCGTGGAAATCTTTTGCAGGACATCATACGGCAGGTGATACCAGTCCGCAGTCATGAAGTCGTCGGTCTGCACGCAACGAACGGCGACAGCGTCTTCGTAAGTGCGTGCATCGCCCATCACACCGACCGACTGAACCGGCAATAACACCGCGAACGCTTGCTGAATTTTGCGGTACAGGCCGGCACGATGCAGCTCTTCGATGACGATCGCGTCTGCTTGCCGTAGCGTTTCGAGCTTCGGCTCCGTGATTTCGCCCAAGCAGCGCACGGCGAGTCCCGGTCCCGGAAACGGGTGACGCCAAATGAGGTGTTCGGGAAGACCCAGCTCAAGCCCCATCTGCCGAACTTCGTCTTTGAAGAGATCACGCAACGGCTCGATCAACTCAAAGCCGAGTTCGTCAGGCAAGCCGCCAACGTTGTGATGAGCCTTGATGGTCGCCGCCGGGCCATCGGGACTGCCTCCCGATTCGATGACGTCGGGATACAACGTCCCTTGAGCGAGGAACGTTGCGTTTGGAATCGACTTCGCTTCGTGGCGGAAGACCTCGATAAAAACTCGCCCGATGATCTTTCGCTTTTGCTGCGGGTCTTTGACTCCTTTGAGTTCGTCGAGGAATCGGCTGCGTGCATCGACAACGTGCAGGTCGGTCTTGAAGTGATCCGAGAACTGCTCGCGGACTTGATCCGACTCCCCCTGCCGCAGCATCCCGTTGTCCACAAAGATGCAGGAGACTTGATCGCCGATCGCTCGCGACAATAACGCGGCCACGACCGACGAATCGACTCCACCCGACAAGCCGCAGATGACCCGATTGCTGCCGACTCGTTGCCGAATCGAGGCGACCTCTTGTTCGATGAAGTCGCTGATTTTCCAGGTGCCGCGACAGCCGCAGATTCCTTTCACGAAGTTGGCCAGCAAGCGGCTGCCATGTTCAGTGTGAGTCACTTCCGGATGAAATTGCAGCCCATAAATCGGCAGCGAACAATGTTTGACCGCTGCGTT
>JAYUFI010000566.1:0-1800 GCA_043738805.1 Planctomycetaceae bacterium
GCTCCGGGCCGAGATGACAAAGTGCTCGTCAGTTGGAACGGCTTGATGATCGCGGCAATGTCGCAAGCGGCTTCGATTCTCGGAGAGCCGCGTTACGCGGCTGCGGCTCGCGCGGCTGCGGATTTCATTTTGGCCAACATGTTCGATTCCGAAGGCCGCTTGCTGCATTCGTTCAAAGACGGTCGAGCACGCTTCAACGGCTATCTCGACGACTATGCTTGCCTCATCGACGGCCTGATCGACTTGTACCAAGCGACGTTTGAGGCGAAGTACATTGAGGCTGCGATTGAGCTCGCTCAGCACATGTCGTCGCGATTTGAAGACCCGCAAGGTGGCGGCTTCTTTTACACGTCGATCGACCACGAGACGCTGGTGACGCGAGTCAAAGATACGCAAGACAACGCGACTCCGTCAGGTGGCGGAATGGCCGCGTACGCGCTGGCTCGATTGGGGACGATTACCGGTCAAGCCGATCTACTTGGGCGGGCCTATGCAACGCTCGAAGCGATGTCCGGGCAACTCGTCAAATATCCGATGGCTAGCGCGCAGGCATTGCTGGCATTGGATTTCGTGCTGGGACCAAGTCACGAGTTTGTCATTGCTCAAGCTGATGACGTGAGTCATGCGACAGGCTCAACCACACGCTCAAGCGATGTCTTGAACGCGAATCACAAATCGCCTGCGATCGCCGATAGCGATGCCGCGGTTCGTGAACTTTTTCGGCGGTTTTGGCCGAACAAGGTCGTCATTTTGCGACAGGCTCATGTGGCCGACACGCAATTGCCGATCGGCTTGCGCGAGCTGATGCTGGGTAAGTCGGCGAAGTCAGGAACGCTCACCGTCTTCGTCTGCGAACGTGGAAGCTGCCGGTCTCCGCTTGTGGGACTGACGGCTTGGCAAACTTTTTGTCACGCTTCGTTTGCAAATTGACGGTGCCGCCGTAGCCTGTTGATCGCACCCTACGTCATCTCTGGAGCAAGAAAGCACCATGCGTCCCAAAATTGTCATTTGTGCCGAGTACCAAGGGACGGGTGCTGCGATTGGAACCATCACCGGATTTCAGCTTGCCGTCGAACACCTCGTTGAGGAAGCGGGGCGAGAGGGTCTGACGGATGTGGTCGTGTTTTGCTTGGGAACAGAAACCAAGACGTACCAGCATTCGCGATATGCCAACGTTGTCTTCCGCCAGTATCAGCCGTTGGTAACTCCGCAAGAACTCGCACCGTACGCTTCGACGAAGTCGCTCCCGTTTCGAGTTGAGTTGTGCCCGCTGCGTCCGGTCATCACTCGTGACATTGTGGCGGAGCGACCGGATGTGATTCACACGTTTCAAACTATCGGGGCCACGGACATCGCCGGTTTGATTGCGGCGAAGCGGTTGCGGCGAAGGGGACATCAAGTCCGATTGGTCTCGTCTGTGATGACGGAGATCGAAACCTACATCAGCAACTATTACGCCTCGTTGATTCACGAGACGATCGCATACGCCGAAGCTCATGGTTTTTTCCATGAGTTGCGTGCGGCTTGGCAGTTGGACGGGATCACGCCAGTCCGGAGCAAATGGTTTCGAGCGTTCAATGTTGTCTATCACTGCTTCAATCATCCGATCAGTCGCGTTGTCGCGGCAGTGCATCGTCGAGCGGATCGTCAGCGCGAATCAACGGGCAAATCACCGCAATCGTCGCTCGCCAAGACCGGCACTCCCTTTCAGCGTTTGCTGCGGTATTTGACCCACAAACAAATCTCGTGGTATCTGAGACAAGCTGATGTGGTCACGACTTCGCGACCAGGTGATGCGGT
>JAYUFI010000567.1:0-12729 GCA_043738805.1 Planctomycetaceae bacterium
GCCGCTTTCTCGATTCACGGCTTTGACCGAGACGATTTTCTCCGCTTGGTCGACGATTCCGCTGATCGATCCAACGGCCTTCTCCGCAGCATCTGCTGGGACACAAAGAACGACACACAGCGCCACGAGTGGCAGCAGTCGGCGACGGTCGTAAATCACGCAAGCCGGCATCGCGCAGCCCAGTTCCTAAAGAGTCTTCCAACCGGAAAAGGGAACCAAAGGGCACAAGTTTGATGGAACTGTCGCCTTTGTTTCCCCCAGCTTGAAGCAAGCTGTGCCAATCGCCGCTTCGGTTGAGCGATTTGTTCGGCCATCTTCAGTCCTACTCAGTTACTATTCGCACCTGAAATAAGCCTTTGTTTCGATCCTGCCATTCCACAACGAATTTCACCTGAATGTCGTCGGCATCAGTGTGCGCTACGCATTCGCCCTGCCTCACATTCACATCAGGGTCGCAGCTAAGTTCGCGATGGCCGTCGATGGATTTCGTAGTGGCACCAGCAGGCGTGCTTCGAATCACTTGTTCAAGCAACTTCACGACCTCTGGACTTGTGCATGACGGCAAACCGGCCGGCGGAATTCGCACCTGAAATAGACCTTTGTTTCGGTCCTGCCATTCCACAACGAATTTCACCTGAATGTCGCCGGCATCGGTGTGCGCTACGCATTCGCCCTGCCTCACATTCACATCAGGGTCGCAGCTAAGTTCGCGATGGCCGTCGATGGATTTCGTAGTGGCACCGACAGTCGTGCTTCGAATCACTTGTTCAAGCAACTTCGCGACCTCCAAACTTCTGCATGACGGTAATCGCGGTGGAATCAGGACGGAGTAAAGGAACGGACCGCCAACAAAGAATGCCGCAACCACAACGGACAAAAAACCGAGATTAGGGCCGCCGAAATGCCTGCGGCGAAAAAAGGCTATTGGAAAAACAACGATCCAGAGTAGGCACATACCAACGAACAGAAAGCCCGCGCTTTCGCGTACTCTCCCTTCTAAATCCACGTTCCCAAGGCGGCGTGCATCAATCGCGACGAATGCCCCGGAAGCGATCACCGTCGCCGCACTGATACCAAGGACGAGCCAAAAAGACGTGACGAAAAAAAGGACAGCACCAGAAAGGACTGGCAGGATTAGCGCAATGCCCACAAGGCCAAGACCGGTTCGAGACGAATAGGTCCGTTCGATGGATTTAGGGCTTGTCTCGTTGGTTTCAGACATCCTGCTATCTTAATTTCCGCGATAACTTAACGGACAAAGGTAAAAACCGAACAGTTGAGTAAGCAGAACACGTGCTAGCAGCCTACCGCTGATACGCCGGCAGAAAGTGCATATAGACTTCGAGGATGAGCGAGGCCATGCCGGTCCAGTAGATGTTGTTGGGGCCGACGACCCCGGCGTTTTCGGCGGTGCCGTTGGGGACGTCCCAACTGCCATCGGCATTTTGCTTGTCGAGCAACAACTCGCGAATGCGTGGGTGCCAGTCGTTCCAATGTTTGCCACCCGCCTGATAGTTGGCTTGCACCGCGTAGTAATGGAAGTAGTACCAATACTGGATGCCGTTGGCCGACCATTCGACCGGGAATTTCGCCAGCATGTCGAGCGTTTTGGGGACACTGGGATCGTCGTACTTGCCGAGCAGTTGCAGCGACACGACTCCCGCTGCCGATGTTTGTGCTCCTTGAGCCGGACCTTGATAGCCGTAGCCGCCGTTCGGGTGAGCACAATACCGCACGTACTTCGCCGCCTTCTCGATGACTTGATCGGGAACCGGAATTTCGGCGTTGTTGGCCGCTCGCAGCGCGACGATCTGCATGACACTCACACTGAGATCATGATCGCCGGGCTGCGGGTTGTAGCGCCAGCCACCGTTGGGCGACTGAGCATTGACGATGACCTTCACCGCCTTGCGAAGCTTCTCTTCAACATCGGGATCAGGGTCCATGCCATACAACTCAGAGGTCGCCAGCGTGCAAAAAGCATGCTCATACATCGGCCCTGCTCCGGCCTGCCTCTTTGAATGAAATAGGCCATCGTCCCGTTGAGTCTTCAGCAAATACTTGCGACCTTTTTGCAGCACCTCTTTGTACTGACCTCGTCCCGGCACGTGTCCTCGACCGAGCATCGCCAGCAGCGTCACCGCATTACCCGCATTGCAGTCATCCCAACTCCCATCCGGCCGCTGCTTCGACGCGAGATATTCCAAGCTGCGATCGACGGCAGAGGTCACTCGTTCGATGACCTTGATCTCGGTGAGTGGCGCTGCGGTCGTCGCCGTTGCCGGAGGCTTATTTTGAGCGTGAGCCGTTGATGTGAGAACAATGAGGATCGTAAGACTTCGCAGCACCGTCATGATTTCATTCCTCGCCAATTACGAACTATCGAGATCAACTCAAGCCGCTTAATCGTCTGAGGCCGACATCCACTGCGTAAATCAACGTAATCAGTACCAGCGTAAACCAATTGTCCCAGACGCTCGCTTCGCGGTGGACCTCCACCAGCATCGGCTCGCCCTTGAATTGTTCCGGCAAACTCTTGAGGTCGCTCAAGGCGACGACTTTGCCCCCCGTTGTGCTGGCAAGCATTTCGAGCGTCGGGCGGTTCAGGTTCGGATCACGCAGTTCTTCCGATGAGGGCATCACTCGCAGCTTGCCTTCGACCGATTTCGGGGAGTCGTTCGGCTGATAGAGCACGCGGTGGTCGCCGGCTTCTTTCGGGGTGAACTTGCCGGTGTAGCGGCCCTTCGCGAATTTGTCGGCCAGTAGTTCGACCGACGACGAACCGGTGGGGCCAATCGTGCTGACCTTGATCGTCGCGTCCGTGCGCGGTGTGCCGTCAGCGGTGAAGGCGAACAATTCGATCTCCGCCGCTTCGCCCGGTTGCACTCGGACGGGGTGGATGACAAGGCGATTTTCTTTTTGCGTCGAACCATCTTCGGTGCGTCCGACGAACCGCAGCATCTGGCCCCAGAACTTGTAGAAGAAACGATCACCGACATTCTGCCGCCATAAGAAGGTCGAGTCGGTGCCGATGAATGCGACCTTCCCTTTTCCGGCGTACTGATAGGCGATGAGCGGCTGCTTGCCCCAGCGGTTTTCCAAGCTGGGATTGCGGGCCAGCACGATCGCAGCGGGAGACGCTCGTTCGACGGGAGCGGTCCAAAAGTACGAGGGCATCTGCGACCAAACATTGACGTTGCGGCCTGGATCGTCGTGCAGTCGCAGCGATTCGTGCAGCAGTCCTTCGGCCGTGATCTCGATCTTGAACGGCTTGTAGGCCGGCGCTTCGATGCCAGTTTGAGCATTGCTGCGGAGCGTCACCGGCAGCAGCGATTGAAACTCTTGGTCGAACAGATGCGGCATGAATCGCGGGCCAGCTTGCACGATCAGGCCGACTCCTTTTTCACGCACCGCTTCGATCAATGCCTTGCGGAACTCGTCATGCAGAATGTCTGGTGACGCATCGCCGATGACGACGGTGTGGTACTCGCTCAAGTCCTTCACTGATGACGGCAGCTTCGCCGCCTTGTCTTCTGCGGACATGCGCCGCCATTCGGCCTCCGCGAGCACTTCCGGCTCATCGCCGGTGCGACCTTTAATGCCGTTGTCGCGACGGATGTCATTCTTCAAAAAACGAAAGTCCCATCGCGGCAGACCGTCGATCAACAATACCTTCAGCTTCTCATCGCTGACCCTCACGTAAGCCAAATCCGTGTTGTTCGCTCGCAGTTCATCCGCTTCTTCGGGAAAGGCCGGAACGTTGACAGTCAGATATTTGTCGCCCGCCTCTTTGGCCTCGAAGGTCAGTTCTGTTTGCTGTTGCTCGGTGCCGAGCAACACCAGTTCTTTCGTGTCGAGAACTTTGTCGCCGTCCTTCAGTTCGACTTTGATCGGCCGCCCGTTGAAACCGTTGGACTCCAGCGTGACGGAGACCTTCACCGTATCGCCGATGGAAACATGCCCCGACGTGTAAAGGTCTACGATCGAGACGTCTTGCAGACGTTTGGGCGAACCGATGGGAACGGTAAAGATTGGCGCTCCGACCTGAGCCGCCGCGCGAGCCGCTTCACCGGGAGAGCGGCCTCCCGTATTTTGGCCGTCGCTGAAGAGAACGATGCCTGAGATGTGCTGACCGGCGGCATCGTCCACTAGCAGTTGGATCGCAGTGCCGATCCACGTGGAGACTCCGCCGCCGCTATCAGGCAATTGCGAATCGGCCTTCGTGGCATCAAACACAAACGGCACCGGTTCGCGAGCGAACGCGAGATGCCGCACATCAAACTTTCCTTCGAGCGGTTTGAGCAAATCGGGAGCGGCAATTCGCACTGCCGTTTGAGCGAGGTCCGCTCGCGTGATGCGATTCAATGCCTTCCGAGTTTCCGGGTCGATTGCGACCGGCGAGCTCGGCGTATCGGGCGATTGTTTTGCGCTTGTCGCACCTGCATCCGTGACGTAACCGGCGGCCTTCGCCACCTCGGCAAATTGCTCATCGGTCTCGAACGGCCCGGCGGGCAATCTCATGCTTTGCGAGTGATCGAAGACAAACGCGACGATCGGCTTCCGCTCGAACTTGTGATCGATCCGCAGATAAGGCCCGGACAAGACGACGACAAGCAATCCTAAAATCGAAAGCCGCGTGGCACACAGCGTCAGCAACAGCCACTTCGGAACCGTGTGCAAATTGAGCTTCTGCCGACGATAGATCATCCACGCGAGCGGCAACAAAAACGCCAGCCCGATCCACAGCACGTCGGTCCGCTGCCAAAGCAATTCGGCGCGGCCTAAGTGTTTGAGGACATCTTCGTGAATACCGAGCAGTTGAAGAAAGCGTTGCAGCATCGTCGGTGAGCCATTCGTTGGCCGGATGAAGAAATGGAAACGGCGGCAAAATTGGTAGCACAGGCGGCGACACTAATAAAGCCACACATGCGAGCCGCCCGCGCTACCAATTTGCCATCACTTCTAGGAACTCGGTGCTACCGTTTTTTCTTGGCGGGCTTGGCGGTCTTTTGCACCGGTTTGATCGCGGTTTTCGCTTTGGCTTTCGGGACCGGCTTGGCGACTTTTTTCGCTTTGGCCAGGGCCTTGGCAACCACCTTAGGAGCGACTTTGGCCTTAGCTGGCTTGGCTGTTTTTACAGGTTTCGCAACCTTCTTGGCGGGAGCTTTTGCCGCTGGCTTGGCAACGGGTTTCGCCTTCGCTTTGAGTGGCTTCGCGGCGGCTTTGGCAGACGCTTTGGCTGCTGGCTTTGCGGTTGGCTTCTTCACTTTACCGGCGCTCTTGGCCCTCGGAGCTGCTGGTGGCTGAGGCGGGCCGTAGCGGAGCAAATCCGCATCAAGCATCGCGCCGTTGTCCCAGATCAACGCTCCTCCTTCGATATGCGCCGTGCGGAAATACTTCTCGCTCAGGCGTATCTGTTTGTAGACGTTTCCTTCCACATACGGAGTAATATCGACCGTGCGATTGGCACCATCATCGAAATCCAAACGCAAATGAAGGTTGTCCAGCGGGACTACCGAAACGATGCGCACCGACCGTGGTGGCTCTGACATTACGCAACTCCTCGGAAAAACTAAAAAGTGTAAGTTGACTACTTCCTTGTGCCCTGGCCAGCCTTGGTAAGACGCTCAAAATAATCGCGGATGAACCGCTGGTAGCCCTCCGGGCCTTCTTCTCTCAGACCTTGCAGCAACTCCTCACGCATGCGTGGTTGCATCTTGAGGATGATTGCTTTCGTGGACGGGTCGAGATCTTTCAAGATCGCTTCCATTGCGAACTGACTCGCATTGTCCCCTTCCAGCCCACTGCGTGGTCGAGGGCTCGACTTGAGCGGTGGCGGCTGATTGGTGTGAGGTTGCTTCTGACCTTTGTTCGGCTTGTCGGAGGCATCGCCCGCTTTCATGGCTTGCATCCGAGCCGCCATCTTCATTGCCTTTTGGGCGATCTCCGAGTTCAACAAATCGGCAAGTTCCGCTGCCGCTTCAGGTGACAACTCCGGCGGTTGATTGGCTTCAGCCGCATCGGGCTGACCATCGGCTGGCTGACCATTTTTCGGTTGCTGCGACGCTTCCGGTGACTGCCCGTTCGGCGGTTGTTTCGAGCGAGCTTGTTGCAACGCCTTCTCCAACTGACCGAGCAAACTATCGAGCGTACGTTGATCCGCAGCGAGACTTTCTTCCGCCTTGTTGAGTTGATCGAGCCGCTCTTCTTGTCTGTCGCTTAATTCCGCACGACGTTCCTGGGTATCGTCCGCTGGATCGTTCGATTGCGCTTTGTCGTTCGCTTGCGGCTTGTCTTTGGACTTCGACTTGTCGTCCTTCGACGGCTTCTTCGGAACCGGACGCTTCTTGTCTTTGAATCGCGGATCTTCTTTTTCTTTCGGGCCGCCGAGTGCCGGCGTGAACAATTCCTCGTCAGCACTCGCGTCCGACTTGTCGGCGTCAGGCTTGTTAGCGTCGGCGTTGTCGGCATCGCTCTTGGCCATCTCGGCCTCATCAGCCGGCGTGTCTTCCTCATTGGGGGGCGTCAATTTTTCACCGGAGTCAGGATCGTAAGGACGATCCGGGAACTGCGGCTGGCGTTTGTTTTTGAGCTTCTTGTAATCGTCTGTCTTCTGAAGTTCTTTGGTCTTGGCCAGTTCTTTTTCCGCCTTGCGGTCGAGGTCGTCCTGCTTCTTTTCCAGATCGGGCACGAGCATCTCCGGAGCTTCCGGAGTGAACTCGGCCAACTGAGCTTGATTGCTGGCGAGGTTCTGCAACTCTTGTCGCAAGGCTTCGATTGCCGCACGGAGTTCCGCCAGTTCGCGAGCGGACAACTCACCCGATTGCCGAGTCATCTCGCGCTGCAACTCTTCGAGGGCTTTCGCGGCATCGGTCTTCGCATCCTGCTGCGCTTCACGCAGCGCTTCCATGCGTTCCTTGATCGCTTCCAAGTTTTGCAGAGCTTGCTCACCGCGCGCTTCGAGTTGCGGGAGCTTCGGATCGTTCTGTTTCGGCTGAGCCGACTTCTGAATTTCGGCAGCCAGTTCCTTCAACGGAGAGACCGCTGCTTCTTGAAATGCTTCGGACAGATTCTGCATCTCACGTTGCAACTGCGGTGGAACGAGTTGCTGCTTATCCGCCTCGGCGGCGAGTGCTTTGAGTTGTTCTTTGAGCTGCTCGGCAGCGGCGGCGTTTTGTTGTTCTTGCTGCTGCAACTGGGCCAGTTCTTGCTTCAGTTCATTGAGCAACTTCTGAGCTTCGGCATCCAACTTCACTTCCGGCGGTGTCGGCGGAGTGACCGGCGGCACCGGCTTCGTCGCATCCGGCTTCGCAGCATCATTCTTCGCCTGCTCCTTCGCCGCTTGCTCCTTTGCGGCGGCATCGGCCGCCTTCTCGGCTTCGGCCTGAGCCGCTTCGACCTTTTCGGTCAGCGGATTGTATTTCTCTTCCAACTTTTCGAGCTTCTCTTGAACCGCCTTTTGCTTCGTGATGAGTTCGACAAGCTTCTCTTTGAACGTGTCTTCCTGCTTCTCAAATTGCGCGAGCTTCTTGTCTGCCGCATTCGGATCATTCGAGACAATGCGGATTGTGAAGTCCTGAGTCTGCGCGGTCTGACCTTTGCGATCGCGAACTTCGGCGCGGTACTTGAAAACGTCACCGGACTTCAGGGACTCCTGCAACAGGTCAAGCATCACGATGGCGGTATCAGCTCGCGTGATGCTGGAGTAACTCTTTACCGGACGCCCTTGGAAGCCGGTGTTCTCGCCTTTCTGAGTTGAGAGAACCAACTCGGCCAAACCGAAGTCATCAAAGACGGCAATCACGAGCGGCACTTTCACTGGCTCGCTCAGAACGAGATCAACGCCCGGACGTTCAATCAAAATCTGCGGCGGATTATCCGGCACGGCAACGATGCGAGCTTCCTTCATCTGCTGATTGGCCGCACCGATCTCGTTCTTCAGTTCGACGCGATACCAGCCGTCCGCTTTGATTGGGAATCGACCAGACCCACTATGCGCCTCATGAATCGCCGCGTAATGTGACTTCGTTTTCCCGCTTGAGGATTGCGATTTCAAATTTGAATTTTGAGATTTGGAATTTTGAGCCGACGAGTCTTTCGCCCCTTCATCAACAGCAGGTCCAACGAGGCTCAATGGAAACGCTTCAGCCACAACGAGATCGCGAACTTCGCGAGTCGCCGGAGGCAGAGTTCCAACTTTGCCCCACAGGCAGCGTCCATTGAACTGCGTGAACGACACGCCGCGAATAGAACGGCCTTCGAGGTCTAATGCGCGAGCCGGAATTTCTAATCGCACCCACTCGCCCGCTTTCGGCATGTCACCGACGCGGCGACGGCTGTTGGAATCGATTTGGCCAACCGCAATTTTGTCCGCACCCCAAAAGGCGCGATGCTCCCAGTTCACACCGTCATGGAACTGCAACATCAACTCTTCCGATAATTGGTCCGCTTCGATAAACACTTCCGCAAAGAGCACATCGCCCACTTGAATTTCAAACGGTACTGCAGCGGAATGAAACGAGTGATATGACATTCCCGGAGCCGCCGGATGAGTATGCCACTTGGCCCATTGAGCGAAGCTCTCGCCACGCTTCGCCGCTTCGGCAGCGGGGTCAAGTTCTTTTGGCTGCGGATGCCATTCCCAGCGTCCTTCAACCGCGTGCCCCTTCGGCAAAACATTTTCAAACCATGCTCGCTGCGGCCGATCAGTGGCGGCAACAGTCCTCCGATCTTCACGCAAGAGTTGAATCTCGCCGACCGTCGCATCCCCTTCCACGTTGACCGTTAATTCAACAGTGCTATCGACCGGGCCAGAAACTTCGGGCACATCTGGCGGATTGATGCGTGGCTCGGAAACTTTCATGTAGTCCGGATAATGCACTGCCGCTTGCAAGCCCACGAGTCGCGGTCGTTCGAGCATCATCACGGTCGCGAGCTTGGTCCACGTGCCGCCACCGTGAACTCGGTATTGGAATGAGTGCTCGTAAGCCGGCAGCCGAAACGTCCAGCGTCCCGTTTCATCCGGCTTGAGATCATGCCACAACGTCTTGCCTGCGGTCTCTCCCTCAACCTCGGTCATTTCCAATCGCAAGCGGTCAACCTTCCCCTTCGTGATCATCGCGACAAACTCAATCGGTTCGCTCCTTAACACTTTGCAGGTGCCGGGCTGAACGTCAAAGAGAACTCCGGTCGCCGGAGGAATGTCAGCAAACGGCGAAAAAATACGAGCCAACGCAGTCGGCAAACGATCGGAGAACAGACCGAACGCCGTCCCAAACACGATCAATCCGCCAAGTGCGAACAATCCGGCTCGACGCAGAGCGGGCTGATCCACGACAGACCAAGGCCGGAAGCTCTTTACGCGATCGACCGCTTCGGCCAGCAGACGCTTCAAAAACGCGGGGGAATGTTGTTGTTGCTTTTGCAGATCGAGATCAACGCAGCTCACCAA
The DNA here is from genome assembly GCA_043738805.1 of Planctomycetaceae bacterium. GTDB lineage: Bacteria > Planctomycetota > Planctomycetia > Planctomycetales > Planctomycetaceae > SXKJ01. Next base: position 9,452 of record JAYUFI010000567.1, read on the forward strand.
ACGATTGTGAATTCCGGGAAGCGTCGATTCGATGCGTCGAGCCACAAACCGAGCGGTCATGCGTCGGAATAGCGGCCGCAAAACGCCGGAAACAAAGGCCCAAATGCTTGGCACAACCACCAACAGCAAGGCGACCATCCGCAACCAAGGTCGCAACGGAATCGCCAGATCGGTCAAGCTAACGACAGCCAGCAGGATCAATCCGAGCCCCAGCGTCACTCCCATTCCGGTCAGCGTCCAAGCTGACCGCAACAGGCTCCGAGTTGAGCCAATCAAACGATGCAACAGGCTGATTTCAGATGTGTCCGGTCGTGTTTCAGTTGCCATACTCGGGGCTCCGGGAAGGTTCTCCACCTCCACCGGGCAGCCCCAGTGGCGGGGCAAGATTCAACGGGGCATGATTTCAGACAAGTTGCCCTCGAATGGCAACGCTCAAAGCCCGGAAACATCTAACTTTCCCTCGATCCGACCCCGATTTCTGTCTCTCAAGCCCCGATTCGGCAAAGTCAGAGCCTCGAATGAGCCGTATGACCGACAGGGACGAGGACTTCGAGACAACGTAGACCGGTCACTCGGTGACTGGAATTTTCACGTCACGAAGAGGCTGCAAGTCTTTCGTTGGATAGGCGGCTCGCCTGTCTGTGACTCCTCGCGAAAAACAAACAAGGCTCATCTCGATGATGACGAAAGACAGGCTCGTGGCCCGTCTCGCAAGCGAGAAATGTTCGCGGTTACCCCGCCGTTTCGCGTCGAACTCGTTTTGAAATCTCCGTTCAGGCAATCTACTTTGAACGCCACACCGGCCAGCGTTTGAGGTCGCGTTCGAGGTTTTCCCAATCGTCACCGAATGCTTTACGGAAGTCGTTCAAGCGTTCCTCCGGCGTGCCCGCTTTCAAGCGCGGTTTGTTCTGCAAGGTCTTCAGATAAGCGACGTAATCGGCCTTTCGATTTTTGATCAAGTAATACGTCAACGCCCAAGACTCGGCATAGGCGGTCTCCGCAACCGTGACATCTTTTAAGCGGTCATCGGTTTGAATCAGCGTGGCGAGCGAGGCTCCGTCACCGCGTTGCTTGAGCGAATCGCGGAAGCGAGTCAGTCGCGACGGGTTCATTTTGCCGACACTCTTCCAACCAGAATGGCTTTCCAAATCCGGAACCTCAAAGAACATGGCCATTCCTTCAGTGAGCCACACGGGATTGTCGGCGAAGCGCGTGTGCATCCCGCTATTGAAAGCAATCTGATGCGTCGCTTCGTGAATCACGGTCGCCACATTGAACGGCGACTTGCGCATCTTCTGTCGAATCTCATCGAACGATTTTGCTGGTACGGAGTTTTGAGTCGCACTCAAATCAAACATCACGATGCGGTTCGTCTCGATGGAAAAATAACCTTTCGACACCGCCGCATCCGGCCCGTCGTGCTTGGTCGCCAATTGCACGAACTCCGTTTGATCCTTCAATACAAAAGCCGTCAACGGAAATTCGGGCTCGTGAAGATTCAGTTCCTCCTCTTTCCAGTAAGCGTGAAACGCATCATGCAATCGCTCGAACAGTCCGCCGACCCATTCACCATATTTGCGACCGGCGGTTGAGCAGATGACGTAATGCTTTGTCTGAATAATTTCTGACGGTGATTTGATGCCGAACTCAATCAACTCCTGTTGGAGCTGCTTTCCCAGTTGATCAGCAGGCAGAGGCTGAAACGTTTCATCGGTGAGTTCGTTCTTCTCAAGCTGCTTCGAGCCGACAGTCCATAACTTTCCATCGCGGCCTTCGAGGAGCAGTCCGCCGTCTTGAGCGGTGAGCAAAACACGAGCGTCGATTGTTCGCGTCACCGATTTCTCGTCAGCGAACGTCACGCGGTACAGCGGCGAGTCCGGTGCTTCGTCCGCTCGGACGTTGGAGATCAGTGCCTCACCGCTTGATTGCACGCCGATGAGTGACAATACGCTCAACATCATCACGAGCGCGGCCACGAGGACGTTCACCGTTCGCGAACGTCGGCTGTTGAATTCGTGATGATTGCGCCGCGTCATAAATTTTGCCTTCGATGAGTCGAACGGCACTCTCGCGAAAGGCTGCGCGTGTCGCAAGACGGCTCCTTGTTGAGCGACTGACGAGCGGACTACGATCCAGGCGAGGGCCGGTTTTTGTAGCCCGGTTTTCCAAACCGAGCGAATAGAACCGTTAGCAGCCTACTGAAGAATTGTGGCACGACGCTCCGCGTTGTGAACGGCACGCAAAATTATCGGCGAATGCCAGCCACTCTCGACGCGGAGCGTCGAGCCACAATGATTTACCACAGGCTGTTGGAACTGCCCGGTTTGGAAAACCGGGCTACGTGAACGTGAAATCATTTTTTTCGCTCGCAGCCGATTCCTCATCACCGCGCATTCTTCCGAAAGTTCACGCATGAGTTCCGTGCAATCCGGCAGTCCTTCGCATCAAGCATCGCCAACGACAAAGCGTGCGGAACCCAATCGGCTTGGCCGCGAGACGAGTCCGTACTTGCTTCAGCACGCTTTTAATCCGGTCGATTGGTTCCCATGGGGAGACGAAGCGCTGTCATTGGCAAGGCAGCTCAACAAGCCGATCTTCTTGTCGATTGGTTACAGCGCGTGCCATTGGTGTCACGTGATGGAACACGAAAGTTTCGAGAATGCAGACATTGCGAAACTCATGAATGAGCATTTCGTCTGCATCAAAGTGGATCGCGAAGAACGGCCCGATCTCGATCAGATTTATATGACTGCCGTGCAAATCATGACGGGACGCGGCGGCTGGCCGATGTCAGTTTTTCTGACGCCCGATCTGCGACCGTTCTTTGGCGGAACGTACTGGCCGCCGTTTGCGCGGATGAACATGCCGGGCTTTCGCGATGTTCTCGCGGGAGTTCACGATGCTTGGAAAAACCGCCGCGATGACGTTCTCCGCAGCGCTGATGAACTGACCAGTGAACTCGTGCAATCGGCCTCGCGATCGTTGCCGAAATCGGGGATGACGTTGGAAACGTTGCGTCATGCGATGACTCAATTGCTGCGCATCGCCGATCGACAGCACGGCGGATTCGGCGGTGCCCCGAAGTTTCCGCATCCGATGGATCTGCGGCTGTTGCTCCGCTGTTGGAAACGCTTCGGCGATGCAGAGGCACTCGATGTCGTTCGCCTAACGCTCGACAAGATGGCGGCGGGCGGAATTTATGATCATCTCGGCGGCGGATTTCATCGGTATTCGACGGACGGCCATTGGTTGGCACCGCACTTCGAGAAAATGCTTTA
>JAYUFI010000568.1:0-4798 GCA_043738805.1 Planctomycetaceae bacterium
CAGGTTTTAACCTTGGCCCTCGCAGGACCAGGGTCTCGAAAAATCCGACAACTCCTAGAAAACGCGGTGGCCTTGGCCAGCTAAAGTGCAAAAGTCGAAGTCAGAGTGAGTTCAGTAAACCCGACCAAGCAGGCCGATTTAACACCTCTGACATCCTTCAGAGCAACCAAACGATTGGTGACGTCACTAATCGAAGCCGTGGCTCCAAATGAATAACCTCTGCGGTTTTCAGGAGCAGCGAGAACGATCCCACAAAATTTGGGGAGTTTCTTGAATTGTGGAATGAGGTCATCAATTGGCCGTTGGCCAGAGTATTCTGATTGGAACGTTAATCCCACGACATGGTCGCCCACGAAATGCGATGCAAACCGCATCTGTGCAGGAATCAGACCGTGCAACCGGCCCTTTGACCACTCCACTGCATAACCCCGTTGTTGGAGTTGGCCTGCGACTGCGTCCTCTTGCCAAAGGAGCCGTATTTCGAACAACACAATCAACATCACTAACAATGCCGATCCGCCTAGCCATGTCCATGAACTCCAATACCACCGACGTGATGGAAACGATGCTGTTGCCTCATGGCTGACTTCGTCAATCGTTATGGGAATATCGGCGGCCACGTCGGTCTCCTGAGTGACATGGCCACACTTTACCGACTGACTGCGGATCTTGTCGTTGTCCACATCGCCATCGTGGTGTTTGACGATCTCGCAAGCATTCAGACTCCGGCGTGAGTCAATCGGTCTCGTGTGGCGAGCACTTGGTTGGATCGCAGCGGTTCGACGGTGGAACACGGAACGGCGACGACCGCGATGGACTCGCCGACGGCGTTGAAGACTTCCAACGCATATCCCTCTTCGCCACCGCTTGCCGATGTGCTCGGCAGATGATCCACCACGGTTGCGACGTCACCTTGAAACAGCCCTAACTCCGGCATGTTTCGTGTCAGTGCCACTTCGCTAAACAATGTAATTTTCATGGGCATTCATTCCTGGTCGGGGACGAGCGTGACAAATCGAATTTCGTCCGTCTCGGACAATTGAATCCAAACCGTCTTTGCCTTCAAGGTCGAATTGTTTGGCCCGACCAATTTACCGCGCACGACGAAGAACTCACCGAAATCATTAAGTCCGTCTGGCTCCGCGTCGCTCGCACGAACCAGTTTGCGGATGTCGCTCTCCAACAATCGCCAATTCGCGGCCGTGTAACCCGCCCGCGCCAGGAAGACGGACTTGTCATTCCTCGCTCGCCATACGAGCAGATACTCGGTCAGCTTTTCCGTGGGAATCACGACATCATCCGGAAGCTTCATCAAACGCCTCTTCGCCAAGTCAGGTCGGGAATATCGCCAGGCACATCGGTCTCCTGAGTGACATGGCCACACTTTACCGAGTGACTGCTGATCTTGTCGTCGTCGTTCACTTCGCCTTCGTAGCGTTTGTGGTGTTCGGGTTGCTGCTGACGCTGGTGGGAGGCGTGCGGCGGTGGGAGTGGTCCATCTGGCCGCCATCGGGTTTGTTGTGGCCGAGAGTCTGTGCGGTGTCATGTGCCCGCTGACGGTGTGCGAGCAGCGGCTGAGAGACCTCGCGGGGCAGGCGAGCTATCGCGGCGATTTCATCGCCGCTTGCGTCCACGATTTGATGTTCTTCGATGCCGAGCCGTGGGTTTTCACGTTCTGCTACTGCTCGTTCGGAGCGATCGTCGTGCTCTCGTGGATTTTCGTGCCGCCAAGGCGTCGGCGTTTTGAGTCGCCGACCCAATCAGTAGGATGCCTCACCGAGAGTGAGAAACCATCCGATCGCTGAACTCAAAGGCCAAGCCCATGCCGACAACGTCCAAACAGCTTTCGTTCAAACAGCTTTCGTTCAAAATTAACCTGCTCATATTTTTGTTCGTCGTCTGGATCGTTGCATCCGGCGTCATCACTGCCGCTGAACCGCCGAGCCGTCCCAACATCGTCTTCATCTTGGCCGACGATCTCGGATATGGCGAACTCGGTTGCTTTGGACAGACGAAGATCAAGACGCCGCATCTCGACAGGCTGGCGGCGGAAGGGATGCGGTTGACGCAGCATTATTCGGGGAACGCCGTCTGTGCTCCTTCACGATGCGTGTTGATGACGGGCAAGCATCCGGGGCACGCTTTCATTCGAGACAATCGTGGGACGCCCCCCGAAGGTCAGTATCCGATTCCGGCTGAAACGGTCACGTTGCCGAAGCTGCTCAATCAACAGGGCTATATCTGTGGGGGTTTCGGCAAGTGGGGACTCGGCGGGCCGGGTTCGACGGGGGAGCCGCTCAAGCAGGGAATGAATCGCTTCTTCGGATTCAATTGCCAGTCGTTCGCTCACAATCATTACCCGACTTACTTGTGGGACAATGATCAACGATTCCCGCTCAACAATCCGGACTTCGACGCACACAACGACAAGCTCGCGCCCGGAGCCGATCCGAATGATCCGGCGAGCTATGCGGGCTTCAAAGGGAGGGAGTTCGCTCAAGACGTCATCATCGACCAAGCGTTGAAATTCGTCCGCGACAACAAATCAAAACCGTTCTTCCTCTACGTGCCGAGTACGATTCCGCATCTGGCCATTCAAGTGCCGGAAGACTCGCTCGCCGAATACGTCGGTCAGTTCGACGATCCGCCGTACGTTGGCGGCAAAGGCTACTTGCCGCACCGCACTCCGCGAGCTGCCTACGCGGCGATGATCACTCGGCTGGACCGCGACGTCGGGCGGATCGTGTCACTCGTGAAAGAACTCGGCCTCGAAGAAAACACGCTATTTGTCTTCACCTCAGACAACGGTCCGGTTCATGACAATCTTGGTGGAACCGACCACAAGTTCTTTCAGTCAGCGGGGTCGTTGCGTGGTTTGAAAGGCTCGTTGTACGAAGGAGGCTTCCGCGTCCCGACGATCGTTCATTGGAAAGGGAAGATCGCCAGCAACTCAACGTCCGCGCGAGTCAGCGGCTTTGAAGACTGGCTGCCGACTCTGCTGGAGCTTGTCAGCGCGAAGAGCACAGTCCCCGCCAGCATCGACGGTATCAGCATGGCGACAACACTGCTCGGACAATCGCAGCCGGAGCGACCGTTTCTTTACCGCGAGTTTCCCGGCTACGGCGGCCAACAAATCGTCCGCATCGGCGATTGGAAAGGAGTCCGTCAAAACCTCTTTCCGAAAGGGAAGAACAAAGACGCGAAGCCGGTCATGAAGATCGAACTCTACAATCTCAAAGACGACCTCGCCGAATCAAAGGACGTCTCTGCTGAGCATCCCGACATCGTCGCCCAGATCGAAAACATCATGCGCGAGCAACGCACTCCGTCGCGCGAGTTTCCGTTGCCTGCGCTGGATCTGTTGTCGTTCGTTAGGCCGTGATTGCGGAATTCGCTTCAGCCACAAACGTCGGACTCGATACGTGGAAGTCTCGTCTCGCGTACTCTCGAATGCTGGAGATGTTTCACAGCTTGGTTCCGTTGACCTTCACCCACGGCGTGAACGCGCCCAATGTGTGGACTTTCACTTTGCGCTTCCAGACTTTGCTGCCACTGAAGGCGAAGAGTGTGTCCAGTTCGCGGCCGCCGAGACAGACGCCCGTGGCAGAGCTGCGGTCAGGCAGTGGTAGAATCACCTGAGTGGGACCATCGTCGGCGCAGACTTGGATGCCCGCGCGGGTGGCGACAAACATCTGGCCTTCTTGGGCGTAACAGATCGACTCGGCACCAGCATCGTCCTGCCAATCGTGGACGTGTAGCCAGAAGAAACGTTCTTTGTTGGAGAGCGTGCCATCGAGGTTTATCTGGTAGCTGTAGGCCCATTTGGAATGACCGTCGGCGACGGAGAGAAGCCACTGATCCGGGCGATAGGCGAGGCCGGTGGCCTGTTTGAGACCAGAGTCGACCAGCGTCTTTTTGCCATCTTTGACAGACCACACCGAGCCTGAATCATTGGGCTTGTCACCGTTGCTCGTGACGTAAAGTCCGCCGCTCGGAGTTGCGAGAATCGAGTGACCGCGAAGACCTTCGAGCACAACGTTCCCTTTGCCGTTGGCGTCGTAGCTCATGATCTTTCCGGTCTGGCTCGACACCGAGTAGAGACGACCGTCCGCGCCAACCGTGAGACCATTGGCTTGGCCGGCGTCGCTCACGAACGCGGTGACTTTGCCGTCGAGATCCACTTGGTGGATCTTGTTGTCAGCCGGATCGGCAAAGAAGACTTCACCCATCGCATTGCACGCGGGTCCGCGCGCGTTCTGAAAACCTTCCGCCAGCAACTGCCACGATTCATCCGGCAGGAGCACGTCACGCGCACGCGGCGCACTGGCACCGGCTTTCACTCGCTCGGGCCAGCCCTTCCAGAGGTAGGCCATCGCTTCTTGGTAATAATCCATGTATCCAACGACGTGACCTCCATCGATCGCGCGATAGAAGTAATCGTAGTCCGAAAACTTCAGCGCCTTGTCCATTTCCTGATCAAGCAGATACCAGTCGCCCGCAGCGTTTTCCATGTCGCGCGTCCCCGTCGTGAGATACGCGCGAATCGGCTTCGCTTCGAATTTGCGCACCAGCGTCGGATACTCGTGGCCGCCTCGAAACGCGACGAAGCTGCCGCTGGCCGCATAGACGCGACTGAAGGCATCAGGCCGTTCCCAGGCGGCGGTGAATGCCGCGATACCACCACTGCTGCCGCCCGAAATGCACCGGTCATTACCGTCGTTCGAGAGCTTCAGATCAAACTCTTTGGCCACAAACGGCAGCAACTCCTCGACGAGGAAGCGGACGTTGTTGTCCCCCA
>JAYUFI010000569.1:0-4793 GCA_043738805.1 Planctomycetaceae bacterium
CCGTTCCACCCTGAACTCGCCGGCAGAAGTTTAGCGCCCTCGATTTGTTCCGCGAGCATCCCTTTGGCAAAAATTCACAAGCTCAGAGCGACCGCCGAAAAGGATGACACGGCGAGTGCGAAGGCCGCATTCAAGGAATTGACCGCGCAAAGTTGCGCGATCTGTCACGCGGCTCACAAACCCAAGTGAATTCGATTCCAAGAATTGTTTGCGAGGTGTTGCGGGAGGGCGCGGCTCCTGCCGAGCCGAAATGCGAACGGCTTGGCGAGAGCCGCGCCCTCCCTTCTCAGATCGCTTGTTCGTTCTCACACGTCCGCCGCGTTGATCATCTCATTGACGGCGGCGGTGCTGCCGAAGACGAACAGGCAATCGCCGGCGCGGAGTTCTGTGTCTACTGGCGGCGGGATTAAACGTTGTCCATCGGCGCGGCGCACGCCGAGGATCATCACGCCCTTCCCTCGCAGATCGGTTTCGGAGAGGCGTTTACCGACGTAGCGGCTGTGCTCATGCAATTGCAGGTCCGCGAGTTCTATATCGAGGCCGCTTTGATCGGTGACTTCCAGAAAGTCTTCGATGCTGGGATGCAACATGAAGCGAGCCATCTTGACGGCTCCGGTGCTGAACGGGCTGACGACGCGAGTGGCACCGGCGTGCTGCATTTTTTGGACGGCATTGTCGTCGCTGGCTCGGGCAATGATCGGCAACTTTGAATTCAGCATTCGCGCGGTGAGCACGACGTAGACGTTGTCCGCATCCGTGCTGAGCACCGTGGTCAGCGCGTGAGCACGCTCGATCCCCGCATGCCGCAGCACGTCGTCGTTAGTCGCGTCGCCGACCACGAACAACCAGCCATTCTCATCACAGAGCTGATGCAGCCGAGCCTCATCGTGATCGATCACGACGAACGATTGCCCACGATCGTGCAGATAGCGGGCGATCGTCGAACCCATGCGGCCCAATCCGCAGATGATGTAATGATTTTCGAGCTGTCCCAAAGATTTCTCCATGCGTCGTCCTCCCCAATACTCGCGCATCTCCGCGCTGATGACCCACTGTCCGATGCGCGTCGCGGCGTAGGTGAAGATGCCCAGGCTCGCGAACAAGTACGCGATCATGAACCAGCGACCGGCACTGCTCAGCGGCACGATTTCGCCGTAACCGACAGTCGTCAGCGAAATGACCGCCATGAACAAGCAATCGAGCCACGGCGCGTACTCGATCAAACGCAGGCCCAAAGTGCCCACGATTGTCAGAGCCAACAACATTCCCACGCTGGATAGCAACGGCCTCATGCCGCACTCCTCTCGTCCTGCATCACACGCGGACGAGATTAGAAGACGGCGGACGTTTCACAAAGGCTGCTTGGCGGCGAATTCCGTTCGCGGCAGCGATTCTGTCAAGCTTCCCGCAGGCTCAGTCTTTTCTTGGTGGATGTCTCGCTGCCGATCAAAGCGTTGCCGGGCGAGGTTGATCGCGGGGGCTAGATCGGCCAGTTTGATCGGTTTGGTGAGGAACGCCTGCACGCGGGCCGCGCTGGCACGCCCGACCATGTCTGGTGAGTGATATGCTGAAACCAGAATCACCGGCACCGAGAATTGCTGACCGATCTGCTCGGTCGCGTCGAGGCCGTCCATCTCCGGCATCTTGATGTCAGTGATGACGAGATCGGGCATTTGCCGGAGGCACTCGTCCACCAACTCGCGGCCGTTCGCCGAGCAGGACACGACGCGATGTCCGAGGTGCGTCAGCATGCGCTGGTAGTATTCGCGTATGTCGGCCTCATCGTCGGCCACTGAAATACGAAGTGGGAACATGGCTCATCGTCTCCTCTCCGTGGCCGACGCAGCTTGCGTCGGCCACAAGAGTCTCGTTTCGCACCAGCGGATGCTGGCAGCATCCGCCACGAAACAGTGGCGATGGCTTCAAGTCTTTTCCGCCATCAGCACCACCGTGAAGGTGCTGCCGTGATCGACTTCGCTGGCGACGTTCAGCGTGCCGCGATTTTTTTCGAGGATGGCCAAAGACAATGCCAACCCCAATCCGATGCCGCGAGCTTTGGTCGAGCGAAATGGCTCGCGGATGCGAGGCAGGTCTTCCGCCGCGATTCCGCAACCCGTGTCGGCTACAGCGACCTCGATATGGTCTTGCACGTGCCGTGCCGAGAGCGTCAGGTGTCCGCCGCTGGTCATCGACTCGCAGCCGTTGCGGATCAAATTGCTGAAAACAATGGTCATTTGCTTTTCGTCGGCGAGCGCCTTGGGGAGGTCTTCAGGAATCTGGAAGATCAGTTCCACATTGTCCGGCCACGAGTCGAGAGGTGCCGAATTCTTCAAGAGATCGTGAATGGAGGTTGGTTGCAGGTTCGGCGACGCGAGCTTCGCGAACTCGGACAACGACGTGATCACCGAGTCGGACACGGCGACTTGCCGTTCGATGCGTTGCAAGTGTTCGGCAATCTTTTCCGGTGTGGCATTCTTGGAATTCCGCAGGAAGTACACCGAAGTGCGCATCACATTGAGCGGATTCCGCAACTCGTGAGCGACCCCGCCCGCGACTCGGCCGATCGCGGCGAGTCGTTCCACTCGCATCAGGCGATCGTTCGACGCGGTCTCGTAGGCGTCTTGAATGATCGCCAAGTCGAGGTCCATCACCGTGTTGACCGACCGCATCGTGGCCGCGAGTTCGCTGACGCCACGTTCCGTCGGCCAATTGCGGCCGAGAGTTCGCAGCAGTCCATTGCGTAGCCGTGACATGGCGGCCTCGACATAGATTTGCTTCAGGCCAATCTCGACATGCCGATAGCCGACACGAAAGCGACGCTCGGCATACTTCATGTCATAGGGGCCGGTGACGAGTTCCTTGAGCCACGCTCGCAACGTCCCCTTCAATCGCTCGACCTGAGCGTCACCGCCGGTGATCACTTTGTGTGTCGCTTCATGCTCGGCGATCTCGCGATAGAAGTCGTCGATGAGTTCGATGAATGACGACTCCACGAACGGTGCAGCGGCTCGCATCCGATCCGCGTCGGCCTGCGTCCAGCCGACGTAGCGTTGGATGTCCTGATACCGCTCGAACAACTCATCGACTCGCAGATCAATCGCCACATTCGGCCCTTTCACCGGCCCTCAGATGTAGGACGGGCACTCCTGCCCGTCTCTGGTCGGGCAAGAGTGCCCAACCTACGTCGCAGAATCAACAGCGAGCACACTTCATCACCCGCGTTTCGGAACACGGCTGGCGCGGTGGAGACGGAACCTTGGTCAGAAGTTCCTCACGCATCACAGGAACTTCGGCCGGGGCCACAATTCCCAATCGCACTTGATTCCCTTTGATGGCGAGCACTCGCACGATGATGTTTTCGCCGATGCAGATTTCCTGATTCAGTTTTCGAGAGAGAACCAACATAGCCGCGCTCCTTCGTGGTCGGCGGATCGGCGAAGGCACCGGCTCCTTCCTTGTGAGCCGCGCACCTTCAATGGCGGGGAACCGAACCGCTCGTGGCCTGGCAAGACTTGGAAAGCAGCGAAGAATGCGCCGAACACGAAAACTCTTTGAAGAATCCGTAGCCGATGACCGAGCAGTTCGAGTCCATCCCAGGCGAGGCGGCGGGCGTCAGCCAAATGGCACGTACTTGAGGTCATCAGCCGGAACGCGCTAGCGTCCGGTTTTCGACTCAAGGAATTGTGCGAAGCGCGCGAAGAGGCACACACCGCGCGCATTCACGATCATTGGCGTGGCACGATCTTCGCAATCTTGCCGCCGCCCGCCTGAGAGCTGCCAATTCTGGCAAAACACCTGATACACATTCGCGTTCCCGCCGACCGAAATCCCTCCTTCACCCCGTGCGAGTTGTCCTCCTGCTGGGTCTCAGTCCAGAATGCGGGCCGACACGAATCGACCAGCCGCCGTGATTTCCATGCCCAACGACCCTGAGATGCCGAACCTGCCGACGCACATCCTCGTCATCGAAGATGACGCGGACACGCGCAGCAACCTGATTGACATTCTCGAACTGGATGGCTTTCAGGTGCTCGCCGTGCCGTCGTTTGCCGCCGCAAAGTGCGAGGCGGATTGGCTGGCCTACTTCGCGATTGTGCTCGACCGGAAACTGCCGGATGGCAACTCGGAAACATTCCTGCCACAACTGCGACAGCTCGCGCCGCAAGCAGCCATCGTGATCGTCACCGGCTACGAAGATTTGACCGGTGCCGTCGCCGCGCTGCGCAACGGAGCCTCTGACTATCTCATCAAGCCGGTTGATGCCGACACGCTCCGCAATCGCCTGCGACAACTGGCTGAGATGCGACAGGCCGAACTCGCGTTGAAGGTCGCGAACTCGCGCATGTTGCAAGCCGAACGACTCGCCGCGATCGGCCAGATGATGACTGGTCTCGTCCACGAAAGCCGCAACGCGCTACAACGCAGCGAAGCTTGCTTGGAGATGCTCAGCCTCAATCTGCAAGGCCAAGCCGACTCGCTGGATTTAGTCGCGCGCGTGCAGAAAGCTCAAAAGAAACTGCACGAACTGTTCGAGGAGGTCCGCAACTACGCCGCACCGATCAAACTGCAACGAACCGATCATGACCTGCGCGGTGTCCTTGAAGAGACGTGGGAGAATCTTGTTTGGACCCGGCAAGGCCGCAAAGTCTCGTTTCATCTGCCAGCTTCCGGCCCGACACCGCGCTGCTCGGTCGATGCCAGCCGCCTCGAACAAGTCTTCCGCAACATCTTTGAGAACTCGCTGGCCGCGTGCGTCGATCCCGTGCGAATCGAGATCACTTGGAAACCGACAA
>JAYUFI010000570.1:0-4785 GCA_043738805.1 Planctomycetaceae bacterium
ATGATTTGACCAGAAACGAATCCAGCGGAGTCGGATAGTAGCCACTCCACGGCGCTGAGGATGTCCTCGGATTGGCAGGCACGGCCCATCGGGATCGCAGCCACTTCCAATTTTTTCCGACGCTCGTCCGCTTGGCCATTCATGCCGACCGGAACAAAATTGGGACACAGCGCGTTGGCCGTAATTTTTTTTCCCGCCAGTTCCGGAGCGAGCAGCCGCACCGTGTCTTCCAAAACTGACTTTCCAAGTGAGTAAGCGGCCATGCTAACGGACGGCTTCTGTCGTCCGGCAACTGATCCAATCGCGATCAACCGCCCGCCGTCATCACCAACTCGCGATGCGAGCAGCCGCGCGAGATCGATCAGATGAGTCGTCCCGTACGCGAGCTGTTGCTGAATCAATTCGGTGGGGACGTGCATTAAGCCCCCTTTCGGCAACGATGGCCAAGCACCATGCACCACAGCGAACAAACCTGTGTCTGGTAATGAGCTGGCCAGCGTTTCGCACCAATCCGGATGTGAAAAATCGAGCCGCACCGTGTTGATGTGCGGGTGATTGCTCAACTCCGTCGGCAACTCACCACGGTTCACAGTGGCGATCACGTCAAAGGTTCGACTGAGCGATTCGATGAGCCGCCGACCAATCCCTCCCGACGCGCCCGTCACGACAACGGTTCGTCGCGTCGTATCGTGATTCAAAGGCAATGCGTGAGTGAGACCGTCGGATGCGGCGAGTGCGGTCGTCTCATTTCGATCCTCGTGCAGCGTAAATCCCATGCCGATTTCCGCAGTGACCAATTCGCGTCCAATCTCTGTGACGGTCACTGCCAACCGCCCTGATCGTGTGCCGCGGTTCCACGCAACGATCTGGCCGCGAACGCGCACCTGCGACGGAAACTTCAATGGCGCGGGAAACCGCGCCTGCACGGAAGAGAGCAGAACTCGCCGCCCCGGCAGATACATACCAATCATCGCCGACGCCAAGCCGACCTGAAACGCGCCGTGAGCGATCCGCCCGCCGTAGTTCGTACCGGCTGCGTAAGTCGCGTCCACATGCAGCGGATTGCGATCGCCGCTGTTGTCGGCAAACGCCAAGATGTCCTGTTCCGTCACGGCACGGTCGAACTGAGCCGTGAGGCCAATCGTGATCTCGGCGGCGGACAAGTCACGCACGATCGGTGTTATTCCATCGCTCATTGTTAGGCAGCCGCGCGCAACGCAGGACGTGACAAGTAATCGAGAATCAGTTCAAACGACAGGAACTCCTCTAAGTCATCGGCGGGAATCTGAGTTTGGAACGTTTCTTCGATCACGCTGACCAACGTCAGCGTGGCAAGCGAATCCCACTGGGCCACCGAACTGATCGACGCATTGCGAAGTTGTTTCCGTGGGACATCAGGGAAGACCACTGCCAAGCAGTCTTCAAGCTGCGACGCGATTTCCATTGAAGGACTCATGTGAGAACACCTTTGCATACAAAGAAGGACAATGAGAATTGAATGTCGAACACGTCAAAGTGATCGGCCCGTTTGGTTCCACACCGCTGAGATCCGTCAGCAGTTCACGCAGCGGCGCATTGCGATCTGTCGGCCGAAAATCGAATTGCAGTTGCTCGCACTCGAACCGTTCAAAGCACGCTTGCAAGACTTGATGTTCAATCCGGCGAGAGAACGCGCGGCAGCTCAATACCCACACGTCGATCTGCGGAACGCCGTCCTGCCAGCGACCTGCAAGAACCGAAACCTTTCCCAGCGGGGCGTATTTGTCGGCATAGCGAGCAGCCAACAAGAATGCTTGCGGATCAGCCAACCGACGACGCCAGGCCGCATCGTCCAATCGCTGGCCGTTCAAATTGAATTGATTGGTCTTGTTGATCAGTTCAAAGCAACGCTCGTCCGGCGCGTTCCATTCCAGCGTGATTTCCGCGTCCGCTTGCCGCAGGAACTCTTCGGGGTCCGTGCCTGCGGACGACAATACCGCTCCGCCGTTGCGCAGACTGCTGACGCGCAATTGATCTTCGAGCGTGACGGTCGTTTTTCCAAACTGATCCCGCATCTCACCAACCAGTCGCAAGATGGCCTCGGCGTCGCCAGTCGGGAACTGCCGACAAAGGATGCCGGGAACACCCGCAGCGACTTCGGCCAATTCAATCGGACTGTCGTCGAGAAACAGAACGCTTTCTGCACCGATGTTCCAAGTTTGCAGGATGCGACGAACCGACTCCGACTTCGCGCCCCAGTTCGCTTCGATGGGAAACAACGACTCGCGTGGCACGACTAAGTCTTCACGTTGCAAACCTTGAAGTGCAATAGCCGGATCGTTCTTGCTAGCAACTCCGATCAGCACACCCAGCTCACTCAGCGAAGCCAGCATCTCCTGATAGATCCCATGCGCTTGTGTCTTGTGGTCCAAATCCCACGAGACGCCGTCGATTCCATCTTCTCCGATGATCCCCGACCACAGAGTGTTGTCGAGATCCGTGATGATTCCCTTCAACGAGACAGCGGGACGCAACAGGCTGGCCAGTACTCCCGCGAGCACACAGGCGTGTTCCAGACGATACGGAAACCCGGTTCTCAGATCGCTGGCGACATCATGTCGCAAGTTGTTCGGAGAGAGTAAATCCAACTGCTGTGAGTCCACGATGCGGACGGTTGCAACCTCCGCCAGTCGAACAGCGAACTCAGCCAACTCGCGACGCAGTTCCAAGACGAGCGGGTCTGCCATGCCGCGCGGCGACTTGAACATCGGCGGCAGCGGCAACGTCGGCAACGACAGTGCCACCGTGGTTCGCTGACTGAGTTCCACCAGGAGTGTCGCCAGTTCATTCAGCCGCAATTGTACGGACGACAGAATGTCTGCACCGCGATCAATTCGCCAACCGTGTGTGCTGCGAAACCCCAGTCGCGCATCGAGGTCGCTCCATTCCAGCGGCACGGCGACGCCGTCTGGCGGACTTTCAGTGAGGCGTCTCAACGTGTTCGACAAATCGCCGAACAAGCCCAACTCCACGTCAATTCGCCCGGACGCCGTCCGTTCAACGAGCTGTGCAGCAAGAAACGCCTTGAAGTGTAATGGCGTGAAACCACAGGCCAGCGAGTATCCTTGCCGCATCGAGTCTTGGGCACGCGCGTTGACGATTCGCAAGGCTTCAACAAGTGTCACGGTTGGCTCCTTGGGGCAGACCCGTGTCTGGCTGAGGAACGGTCGCGACGACGGCTCAACAGAACGCCTGCGTTGTCCCTGAATGGATCGGTGATGATTCCCGAATACGAGTAAGGGGCGGGCTTTTAAGTCGGATCAACGGCGCGGGTCAAGATCATCGGCGGAGGTGATCGCGTGGGCACACGACGCACTTTGCGAATTCCAGGTACGCGATCATTCTTCACGCAAACAACTCGCGCACTGGGCGGCCGCCGCCAGCGAGTTGCACGGGGCGGCCCAGTGGTGTGTGCAATGTGATGTCGGGGTCGATGCCGAGTGCGGTGAGCAGAGTGGCGGCCATGTCGGACGGTGTGATCGGACGGTCGATAACGCTGGCCGCGTGCTTGTCAGTGGCTCCGATGGTCAGGCCCCGTTTCAAACCACCTCCAGCCATGACGATCGAGAATGCTTGCGGCCAGTGATCTCGGCCAGCCATCACGTTGATGCGCGGCGTGCGGCCGAATTCCGTTGTGAGGACCACGAGCGTTGAGTCCAATTGGCCGCGCTGATCGAGATCGTTTAACAACGCGGCCAACCCTTGATCCAGCGCGGGGACGAGCAGGTCGCGCAGGCTTTCCGTGTTCTTGCGATGTGTGTCCCAGTGACCGTTCTCGATGCTGACGAACCGGCAGCCCGCCTCGACCAATCGACGAGCGAGCAGGCAGCATTGTCCGACGCTCGTCATGCCGTAGGCTTCGCGAGTTGCCGGACTCTCGCGGTCGATCTCGAACGCCTGCTTGGCGGCGGCACTGGTCATCAACTGATACGCCTTTTCGTAAAACGTATCGAGCGACTGCTCTTGCCGGCTGACGACATCAACTTGCTGTTCAAAGCGATTGATCGCTCGCAGAGCCGATTGCCGCCGCAAGCTGCGGTCGCTCGTGATTCCATCCGGCAGCACGATGTCGCGCACCGAAAACTCCGGCGAGGCGGGGTCCGCTTCGATCACGAACGGCGAGTAGCTCGGCCCCAGAAACGACGGCCCGCCGCTGCTGATGAAGTTCGGCACCGAAATGTACGGCGGCAACTTCCCGGAGTTGCCTCCCAGCTTCGCGACCATCGAGCCGAACGACGGGTGCATGTTGTTATTGGTCACGTTGCGATTGAAGTTACCGCCGAAGCCGGGATGCTGTCCGGTCATCATGACGTGATAGCCCGCCGTGTGATCGGAATCACCGTGCGTGAGGCTGCGCAGGATCGCCAGCTTATCGGTCACTCCGGCGACGTGCGGCAGAATCTCCGAGACGTCAAGGCCGGGGACTTTCGTATTGATCGGCCGAAAGTCCCCGCGAATCTCGGCGGGAGCATCCGGCTTCATGTCCCACATGTCCTGATGAGCCATGCCGCCGATGATGAAGATAAAAATGCAATTCACATCCTTCTTCGGCGTCGCATCAGCTCCCGTCGCGTGCTGAAGACGGAGCACATCGGCCAAGCTCAACCCCGCCAGCGAACCCATGCGCAGGAAGCCGCGTCGGTCAATGCCATCACAGAATTTTGGAAGCATAGAAGGACTCACTTCACGAAGAGGAAGTCATACGAATTGAGCAACGTCCACAAGAAGTCTTCGGCTGCTTGCTGT
>JAYUFI010000571.1:0-1792 GCA_043738805.1 Planctomycetaceae bacterium
CCGAATTGCCAATCCGCGTCGGCGAAGCATTCGGCTCGTCACGCGGAGCGATGACGGCTACGGTGGCGGCACGCAGTTTGCCAATTCGGTTGCGAAACAACGTCTTGCATTTGAAAGTCCACTGCCATGCTCCGTTTCGCACTATTTCTGGCTGTTGCCGTGCTCCCGCTGCCCGCTTTCGCACAGTTCGACATCGAGCACGGGCCGATCAATTATCTCAAAGCCCCGTTGACCGACCCGATCAGCAAGCTGCAAAAACGGCTCAATGCGGACGAAGTTCGGCTGACGTTCGACGAGAAGAGCGGTTATCTGGCATCGGTGCTCAAAACGCTGAATGTTTCTGAGACCTCGCAGATGTTGGTCTTCTCAAAGACGAGCTTCCAACGAAACCGCATCCACCCGCGCACGCCGCGCGCGATCTACTTCAACGACGACGTCTACGTCGGTTGGTGTGTGAACGGTGACGTCGTGGAAGTCTCGGCCGTTGATCCGCAACTTGGTGGCGTCTTCTATTCTTTGGACCAGGAAGAAGTGGATCATCCGAAGTTCGCGCGGCACACCGACACCTGCCTGTTGTGTCATGCCTCGTCGGTGACGCAAGGCATTCCCGGTCACTTGATTCGATCGGTGTTTCCCGACAGCGTCGGCAATCCGATCCTCAGCACGACGACCTATCGGACGACATCGCAAAGCCCGCTCAAGCAGAGGTGGGGCGGTTGGTATGTCAGCGGCACTCACGGTCAGCAGCGGCATATGGGGAACATGATCGCCAAGAGTTCGCGCGAGCCAGAAGCCTTCGACACCGATGCCGGAGCGAACGTCACCGACCTTTCCAAATTCGTCAAGGTCGAGCCGTATCTCACACCGCACAGTGACGTCGTCGCATTGCTCGTCTTCGAGCATCAAGCTCCGGCGCACAACGCGCTGACGTTGGCCAACTACCAAGCCAAGCTCGCGCTCCGCGACGAAGAGATCCTGCAAACGATGAGCAAAGACCCGAACCTGCCTCGCACGGAAGGGATTCAGCGGCGGCTCGATCATTCCGCCGACCTGGTCCTGAAACATTTCCTGTTCGTCGAAGAGGCTCCGCTGTCCGACCGAGTCCAAGGGACGTCCGGTTTCGCCGAGCAATTCGCTCAACGTGGCCCGCACGACAAACGGGGCCGCTCGCTGCGCGACTTCAATCTGCGAACGCGAATCTTTCAGTATCCATGCAGCTATCTGATCTACTCGGCGGCGTTTGATGGTCTGCCGCTGGAGTTGAAAGAGATCGTTTATCGCAAGTTGCACGACATTCTTACGGGCATCGATCAATCCTCAACGTACCAGCACTTGTCGAACGAGGATCGCCAGACAATCCTCGCCATCCTGCTCGACACGAAGCGGGATTTGCCGCCGTCGTGGCGCGAGTAACTGATCTTTTTCAAAACCACCCCAAACGCGAGCGACCCCACCGAGCTTGCCTCGGTGGTGATCGGGCTTCTGCACTACGGCGATCAGTCCTTCGCGTGATGCGCTCGTCGATGTTGTTGGTTTCGGGCTGAAGTGGCAACGAGGTTTCATGAGTAATCGTCATACCGCAGTTTTTCAGTCCGGCGACGAGCATCGGTTCGACAAGTGGATTGCACTGCTGGCCTTGATCGCGATCGCGGGGCATCTGGCTGCGAGATTCAGCGGCCGCGCGGACGATTCGATCGGCCCATTCACGTTGACCGAATGGCCGTTGATCATCGCTCTGGCGGGAGGTGGTCTGCCGCTGGTGGCCGAGTTGTCTTGGAAACTATTGCATCGC
>JAYUFI010000572.1:0-12688 GCA_043738805.1 Planctomycetaceae bacterium
AACACAGAGGCACTGCGGACACGGAAAACAGAAGCGGCATCGACCTGTCAAAACTTTTCACGACTTACTTAAAACGGACGGCGATTATAGCCGTGCCGCGTCACCGGTCGAGTAGCCTACGAGATTCACGGACATCGCAATACTGAAGTACGACCGTCACGTGATCTCGTCTGCCGCATGTCAAAACAAAAACACCCCGGTCCCTCCAAGGTTGGACCGGGGTGCTCAGTGCCAGGACGAGCCGCTCCGTCAGCAGTGTCCCGTGCGTTTCGTCGCTCACGCGGCTCGCGTGAGTTAGTGCAGGCCGGGCGGCCCCCCCTGCATTACGAACAACCCAAACTCGCTCCGCAGTTGTGACAGAGGTAACAATTCCCGTTGCGGACGGTGATCGCCCCGCAACTGTCACAGGCCGGAGCATCGCTTTGGAACCGAGCGAATTGCAGGTTTCGGACTGCGGGGCTGTCGCCGGATTCTGGCAGAGCATTGAGTCCAGAATTCGCACTCGTGGAAGTCGAGCCGGCTCCGTTGACGTGCGTCTCGATCAACGAAGTCAGCTCTTTGGTGACAGTGTCAGCCGTCGCACCTGCGGCTGATGCAACAGATGCTTGGCCGTGACCATTGTTGCCGTTGAATCGTGGGCTGTTCGCTTCGCGGAAGCCGGGAATGAACTCCATGCCCAGCCAACGGAAGATGTAATCGACCACTGATTTCGCGTGTGGAATGTCCGGGTTCTTGGTCCAGCCACTCGGTTCGAATCGGCTGTGCGAGAACTTATCGACGAAGACTTGCACCGGCACTCCGTATTGCAAGCCCATTGAAGTGAGTGTGCCGATGACGTCCATCAGACCGCCAATCGTCGAACCTTCCTTCGCCATCGTGATGAAGAGTTCGCCCGGCGTGTTGTCCTCGAACAGGCCCACCGTAATGTAGCCGTCGTGATTGCCGACGCTGAACTTGTGAGTGATCGAGTGCCGCGTGGAAGGCAAGCGACGGCGAATCGGACGGCCTGGAGCAACCTCCGCAACCTCGCCCTTCTTCTTGTCACCCTCCTTCGACGTGTTCAACGGCTGCGATTGTTTTGAGCCGTCGCGATAAATCGCGAGAGCCTTTAAGCCAAGACGCCAACCTTCGATGTAGGCGTTCTCGATATCCTCGACGGTTGAATCGGCCGGCATGTTGACGGTCTTCGAGATCGCACCGCTCAGGAACGGTTGGGCGGCAGCCATCATCTTGATGTGCCCCTTCCAACTGATCGATCGAGTTCCCTTGGCGGCTTTGAACGCACAATCGAAGACTGGCAGATCTTCGTTCCGCATGTTCGGCGCGCCTTCGATCGTGTCGTTCTTCTCGATGTAGTCGAGAATCCCGTCGATCTGCGGCTGATCGTAGCCGAGAGACTTCAACGCATTCGGCACGGTGCGGTTGATGATCTTCATCATGCCGCCGCCCGCGAGCTGCTTGTACTTGATCAGAGCAATGTCCGGCTCGATGCCGGTCGTGTCGCAGTCCATCATGAAAGCGATCGTGCCAGTCGGAGCGAGCACCGTCGCTTGAGCGTTTCGATATCCGTACTTGCGGCCCGAATCGAGGCACTCGTCCCACACCTGCTGAGCCGCCTCACGCAAGTAATCGGGACAGCACGGGTCGATGCGGTAGGTCGCTTCGCGGTGCATCTGCATGACACGGAGCATCGGCTGCTCGTTCTCGGCGTAACCGGCGAACGGTCCCATGCTGCTGGCGATGCGGCTGCTGGTGAGATACGCCTGACCATTGAGCAGAGCGGTGATCGCTCCGGCAACACCGCGACCGTTGTCGCTGTCGTAAGGAATACCCCAAGACATCAACAAGCTGCCCAAGTTCGCAAAGCCCAGTCCGAGGGGCCGGAACAGGTGGCTGTTTTCGGCGATCGCGGGGGTCGGATAGCTGGCGTGATCGACCAGGATTTCTTGAGCCGTGATGAAGATCGCGCACGCTCGGCGGAACCCGTCGATGTTGAACTTGCCGTCTTCTCGCACGAGCTTCCGGAGATTGATGCTCGACAAATTGCAGGCCGTGTCGTCGAGGAACATGTACTCGGAGCACGGATTGCTGGCGTTGATGCGACCGGTGTTCGAGCACGTGTGCCAGCGGTTGATCGTCGTGTCGTATTGCACGCCGGGGTCACCACAGTACCACGTCCCCTTGGCCATCTCGTTCAACATCGAGCGAGCGTCGTATTCGGGACCGGACTTGGTCGGATCGGTGACCCACTTGGTCTTCCACGTCTTCCCTTCGACGGCGGCCTGCATGAACTCTTCGCTGAGCCGCACCGACAAGTTCGCGTTCTGGAACATGATCGAGCTATACGCTTCGCCGTTGAAATTCGATTCGTACTCGCCGCTGTCAATCAGCAACCGAGCCTTCTTCTCTTCCTTCGATTTGCACTGAATGAACTCCATCACGTCCGGATGCCAGTCCTTGAGACTCTGCATCTTGGCGGCGCGGCGAGTCTTTCCACCAGATTTCACGACGGCGGCGATTTGGTCATAGACCCGCATGAACGACAAAGGTCCGGATGGGACACCGCCGCCAGACAGCTTTTCTTTGGACGAGCGGATCGTAGAAAGATCGGTGCCGGTGCCGGAACCGAACTTGAACAACATCGCCTCGCTGCGAGCGAGACGCATGATGTCCTCCATGTTGTCTTCAACCGACTGAATGAAGCAGGCCGAGCCTTGTGGGTACTCGTAGGGCGTGTCAGGACGACGGATCGACTTGGTTTCAACGTCCCAGCGATAATTCCCTTGCGAACCTTTGACGCCGTATTGGTGATACAGCCCCACGTTGAACCACACCGGCGAATTGAAGCAGCCATACTGATGCAGGCAGAGCCAAGCCAGTTCGCGATAGAACGTCTCGCCGTCCGAAGGCGTCGCGAAGTAACCGTCCTTGATACCCCAGTCAGCAATCGTGCGAGCGACGCGGTGAATCACCTGTCGCACGCTCGTCTCACGCTCGGCAGTGCCTGGCTCACCATAAAAATACTTGCTGACGACGACGTTCGTAGCAAGCGGGCTCCAGTCCTTCGGAACTTCGCAGTTGGTTTGCTCGAAAAGAACCTTGCCGTTCTCGTCCTTGATATGAGCCGTCCGATAGTCCCACTCAACCGTGGAAAACGGATCGACATTCGCCGGACAAAAATGTGGAGCAACTTTCATCGGAGTCGTCTGCGGGGTGAAGTGGGGCCGAGTCCCCGGGCCACTGTGAGCCGCATCTCGTGATTGGCCGTTGCCACCATGAATGCGATTGGCCGAGGCAGACAAATAGTCAGAATCCAAGAGAGCGTTGGCGTTGTGCATCTTGCACTCCTTTAGCCAAAAGAAGAATGGGTGAGCCACGGGGCGTCGTGACCGGCTCTTACTGGCCTCGTGCCAAAGAGTTGCCGTGAAGTAGAGACTAAATTCGGCAAAGACAGAAAGCGAACTGAAGCGAACTTGCCACAATTAGTAGTGGGAGTTGGACAGGTCAGGCCCCACATCTAGTGATCCAGAACAGGGTCGCCAATATAAAATGACGGCCAAAATTGTCAAGCGGATGGTCTCGTGGCAAGCACTCTGACGAGCGATCTCGTGGCCGTAACCTGTCGGCTTCACGCTGACTTAGCGAGTTCGGGAAAACTAAAAAATCGTGAAGAGCGATTCGTTTCCGGTGTCAGCTTCGAATTCGATTGGCGACCCATTTCGCGCGATTCATGTGATGAGAATTGTGGACAGCGCAACAAAAACCCGGCCAATTGGCCGGGTTTGTAAACGTATCAAAAACAGATCGGTCGCCGAGTTAGGCCGAAGCCGCTTCGACAACTTGCAGGCCGGGGATATTCACGCCGGTAATCTTCACCTGGGTGTAGTGCTGACGGTGACCGGTGTGACGGCGATAGTTCTTCCGGCGACGCATCTTTTGGATTTCGAGCTTCGGCCCCTTCACGATCGGCTCGACGACTTCGGCAGCGACGGACGCTCCCGCAATCGTGGGTTGCCCAATCAGGCTCGTACCGCCGCCATTGGCTAGCAGGACGCGGTCAAAGGTGACCGGATCGCCGATTTTGGCCGCGTCGATAAAGTCGATCATCAACGTCTCGCCGCTGGTGACTCGGTATTGATGACTTCCAGATTCAATGTAAGCAAACATGATTCATTTCTCGTAAAGCTTGTCCGTCGGAAAGACAGGCTTGTCCGTCCCACGGCGACGGAGGTTTGTCCGTCCTAACCAATGAGTCCCGACTCTTACAAACGGGTCGGGGAGTATAGTCAGGGCCTATTTCGATTTCGAGTCAACCCCCACAGGAATCTTGGTCAGCAATCCCCCTTCGTCCGTGGTGTCACAGTCGAGGTGATTCGGGCTGACGTCGGTTCGGGCATTGATGTTGATGCCGAGGCCGATCGAGTCCTCCAAATGGTTGATCTCTTTGCGCCTGCGGTTGTTGAGGTAATGCGCGACTCGCTCGTGGACTTCAATTCCGATCTTCTTAACACCAGGGCGTTGCGAAACCGTCACCAATACGCGCATGACGTCGATCGCGACGCTTTCGGCCGTTTTGACGAGGCCGACCCCCGCACAACACGGGCAATTCTCGAAGACCGTCCGACGAAGCGACGGGCGAATGCGTTGCCGCGTCATTTCGATCAGACCGAACGGGCTGATCCGCAGGACTTTCGTGCGAGCACGATCACGCTGCATTTGATCGCGGAAAAAGCGTTCGACACCGCGTCGATGCTTTTCGTCACGCATGTCGATGAAGTCGTTGACGATCACGCCGCCGAGATCGCGCAAGCGAATCTGCCGACAGATCTCCTCCGCTGCTCGCAGATTCATTTGGTAAGCGTTTTCCTCGGCATTGTCCTCGTTGCGGAAGTTGCCGCTGTTGACGTCGATCGCGACGAGCGCTTCCGTCTGGTCGATGACGATTGACCCGCCCCCTTTGAGTGGAACGTGCCGCTCGTGAATGCGGGCGATGTTGTCCTCGATCTTGTAGTGATGAAAGATCGAGTCCTTGCCTTCATACAATTTGACGCGATCGGTGAAGTGTGGAGAGACCACGTTCATGAATTCGCGAGCCCGCTCAAACGTCTTGGGCTCATCGATCCACACAGACTCGATGTCGTTGGTGTAGATGTCGCGAATCGTTCGAATGATGAGGTCGCTGTCTTCGTAGATTCCGATCGGTGACGGGTATTTTTTGATTCGGCCAACGATCACCTTCCACAGCCGCAACAAATAGTGCATGTCGCGCTGAAGATCTTCTTTGTCCCGCTCAACACCGGCGGTACGGATGATGAATCCCAAGCCCGGAGGCGGTTGCAGTCCTTGCAAAAGTCGTCGCAAGCGTCGGCGACTGTCGTCGTCGGTGATCTTGCGGCTCACGCCCACGCGTTGTAGGCCGGGCATCAGAACGAGATAGCGGCCGGGAATGCTGATGTAAGTCGAGAGGGTCGGCCCCTTGGTGCCGATCCCTTCTTTGATGACCTGCACGAGCACTTCGCTGCCGCGCTTGAAGATGTTTTGAATCGGTGGCTTGTTGCGCACGCTCCGTTCGTTGAAGCCATTTCGCGGGCGTTCTTCTTCGGACTGCAGATGCTTGTAGTATTGATACTCGACATCGCTGACATGCAAGAAGCCGTTGCGGCCGACTCCGAAATCGACGAACGCCGCTTGAATGCTGGGCTCGATATTAACGACCCGGCCTTTGTAGATGTTGCCGGCATAGCTTTCGATGCTATTCCGTTCGACGTAGAGCTCTTCGAGCGTTCCGTCCTCAACAATGGCGATGCGGCTCTCTTCGGGCTGCAGCACATTGACGAGCATTTCTTTCTTCATGAGGCACCCTTTGTGTGTTGCGGGTGCGCGTGCTCGAAACTGTGCGTGATGACCAATCCTGCTCAGTGGCCGACGACAGACTGCAAAGTCCGTCGTGATTCAAACTCGGTTCGCAAAGAGCGATCGCGCGGACTCCCGCGAGTGGCATGTCAGCCACAAAACACGATCGAAGATTTGCAGAATCAAGCCGCCTGATTCGTTGAACGTCGTCCGCTTTCCAGCGGATTCGGGACGCAGCAGGCAGAGTTCGGCAAGCCAATCTCGTTGATCGATTGTCGGGCGACCGGTCGAGAATGCTGAGCGAGGTTATGGACGTCGAGCACGGCGTTTGATCGACCTCACCGAGCGCAGGGCATCGGCGGCTGGAAGCAGACTTCCAAGAGTCGGTGATCAATGACAGCGGTCCCTCGAAATCAGTTCGGCCGCCGATTTTTTTCGTGCGGGCTGATCGAACAATAGTATCACAGACGAGCATCACCCATCCGTGCGACAGCACGGTGGGCGAGTGGATCGCGCCATGAGACTGTACCGCGAGTGATTTCTTCGCGGCATTTCGTGGTTGGCTGAAAACGCCTTGGGGACGAGCAAGCACCCTAGTGAAACCTGTTGTTGGCAGTGTGGCACCCGATGAGGCGTACCACTTGTACGTGAATAGGATTTTCAAACGATCGAAAATTTTGGACGGAACATTCTCCCGCCCCTCAAAGTCAGTGGTCACAATTCGTAGTTCAATTCATTCGGCCAAACGAATGTCGTTCACCCGAAATCACTTATCAGACACTCGCCGTCCCGGTATGCCGACTAGCGTCCGAGCTGCGGACATATTTTTCTAAGTTCACCTTGGAGATAATTATCAATGACTCGCGACAAGCCAAGCCACTCGGCATGAGTCGCGATGTCTTTGCACTGAGGGATTTTCAATTGCCGCAGAACGGCCTTCAATTCTGGAATCGCATGTGGTGTAACACTGATCCGTCGAATTCCCAAGCCGATCAGCAGCGGAAGGAATTTGGGGTCGGAACTCATCTGCCCGCAAACGGTCACGGGGATCTTATGGTTCTCTGCGGCCTTCACAACCATGCTGATCAGTCGCAGGATTGCGGGGTCGCCGGTACGGTAATGGCTGGAAACGGCTGGATCACCTCGATCCACCGCCAACGTGTATTGAATCAGGTCGTTCGTTCCGATCGAAAAGAAGTCTACTTCGGCAGCGAATTCTTCCGCAAGAATGGCCGCCGAAGGAACTTCGACCATCATTCCGACAGGAACCTCACGTTGGAACGGGACTCCCGTTTCGTCGAGGTCATCCATGACGTCACGGACAACCATCTTGGCCTGACGGAATTCATACAGAGACGAAATCATCGGGAACATAATTTTGACGCGACCGGGCTGAGCGTGCTTTGCCGCTCGCAAGATCGCGCGGAGTTGCGTCTTGAAGCCTTCCAGATACTGCAAGCTCAACCGAATGCTCCGCAGTCCGAGTGCCGGGTTCGTTGATGCAGGATGATGAACTCCCACGCTGGGGACTTTGTCCGCACCGAGATCGAGCGTGCGAATCACAACTTCACGATCACCGAGCGCGTGAATCACTTCGCAATAAGCGTTGTAGTGGTCCTCTTCCGACGGCTCCTTCGTCACACCGAGGTAAAGAAATTCGGTACGATAGAGCCCGATACCGTCGGCACCTCGTTCGAGACAATGCTCAGTTTCTCCGGGAAATTCGATGTTTCCCAGCATTTGAATCCGTTCGCCATCCGCCGTGATCGGCTCAGCCGTGCGGTCGATTTCCAACGCCGCATAGTTCGTGCGGAACTTCTGCTGTGATTCGAGATACTCTGCGAGAACCGACTCGACCGGGTTGATGATCACTTCGCCCCGGTTGCCATCAATGATGACCTTGTCGCCACTTTCGACCTCGGACAAGAAGTCGCCGATGCCGACGACGGCGGGGAGTTCGAGTGCTCCCGCCAAGATCGCCGTATGACTCGTCGGACCGCCTTCTTCGGTGGCAAATCCGAGCACAAATTCTCGCTTCAAACTGGCTGTTTCACTCGGTGTCAAATTGTGAGCCAACACAAGCACCGGCTTGGAAAGGTCGCCCAACTCTTGCCGCTGTTTGCCCAGCAAATGTCGCAGCAAACGGCTTTGCAAATCGTTGATGTCATGAGCCCGCTCGGCATGGTACTGATTGCCGAGATTCCGAAACACTTCGGCGTATCGTTCCAAGACTTGCTTGCAAGCGTACTCAGGCGTGTTGATTTTTTCGCGAATGAGCCGCTCAATTTCGCCGCTCAACTGCGGTGAGCGTGCCATGAGTAAATGCGCTCCGAAGATCGCTCCGTATTGTTCGCCAAGTTGCTCGTTGGCGATTTGCTGATTGGTTTCGATTTCAACACAGACGGCATCAACCGCCGCGCGGAAACGTTCAATATCAGTGTCGATCGCCGATTTCGTGGTGTAGTGGCGGACTCGAAGCCGCTCGGCTCCAAATATCCACGCCGCCCCGATGGCCACACCGGGCGAGACTGCAATACCACGTTTAACCAACATGTTGCCCAAAGAATTCGATCCGTACACCAAACATTCGGCAGACTGAAAATATGGTCAGAACGTTGACTGGCCACTCTTAAGAAACGCAGGTTGCTAGACCGCTTCAAACACACGAATTCGCGGGATTATTCTGCAAAATTGGACTCGAAGAGTCGCAACAATTGGGCCATTGCCTCTTCTGCACCATCGCCGGATGTAACCAATTCGAGTTGTTCTCCCGGACCAGCCGCGAGCACCATGAGGTCGAGAATGTTTTTCCCATCCGCATGAACGGTCCCCTTGCGAATGCTCACATTGCACGCAAAACCGTTCGCCAGTTTCACGAGCCGAGAGCACGGCACGAGATGCAAGCCGCCTCCCTCCGAGCCGAGAGTCACAGTGCGCAAGACCGGTTGTCCGCCCATGGAATTTGTCCCGTGGCGTCAATCAGCCAAGTTGATTGTTATCCGCATCCTGCAACAGGGTCAGGACATCTTCCTTGGTTTTGGCCTGCTTGAGAAAGCTGCAAAAATTAGGATTTCGCAGATGACGCGAGATGTTTTCCAATCCGCGAAGATGATCGCCAGGACGATCGGGCGGTGACACCAACAAGAACAGAATATGCACCGAGTTACCGTCGAGGCTCGCGAAGTCCACACCCTCTTTGGTCAACGCAATCGCCGCCACCAATTTGGTGACGGAGGGATGCTTAGTGTGCGGCACTGCGACGCCGTTACCAATTCCAGTGGAGCCCAATTCCTCACGCTTCATAATCGCCGCAACGATGCTGTCTTCGCTGTCTGGCGCAATGATTCCGCACGCTTTCAAGCTACTAACCAGAGCCCGAATCGCCCCTTCTTTATTGGGAACGACAAGGTCTGTGATGATCGCGTCGGGCACGACAAAGTCCGACAACTTCATGAAAAGCTCCTCTCGAAATTCTCTGTGAGAACCTGATCGAACTACTCGTCCGTTGGCTCAACCACCTCAACCGGACGGCCGCGGTGATGGTTTTGGACTTTCTCTTTGTATTTGTGAATTTGCTGTTCGATTTTGTGCAGCGCCTTATCGAACGCAATTTGAGCTTGGCTGTCTTCGTCATGAGCAACGAAGTCATGCTTGTGCTCGGCATCAACGAGGATTTCCACCTTCGCATGGTGATTTTCAAAACTGACAGTCACATTGATGTGAGTAATCCGCTCAAAGTAAGTCAGCAGCTTTTCGACCTTTTCGGCCATGTGGGCGCGAACATCATCTTTGAGGGTTCCATGACGAGCGGTGATTTCGACATGCACGGTGTATTTCTCCTAGCGTGATGACTGTTGTGGAGGCAGGATTCTATCGGGGGCGACTCAGTAGCCACAAGGTGCCCACAGGCTGCTCACAGATACAAGCGTGTTTTGCAGCAATGTTGGTTTTGAGACAACGTTAGTAACGATCAAGCCGCATCGACCGCCGCTTTCAGATCGGCGATCAAGTCATCAGGGTTTTCGATACCGACCGAAACGCGAATCGTTCTTTCTGAAATTCCCGCTTCGCGGCGAGCATCAGCGGTCATTGAAGCATGGCTCATCGTTTCCGGGTATTCCATCAACGACTCGACACCGCCAAGCGATTCGGCAAGCTGAAAGTAGCGAGTTCCCGTGAGAATTTTCTCAGCTTGAACCCGCCCACCCTTCACGTCGAAGCTGAGCATCGCTCCGAAACCTCTTTGCTGACGCTTGGCCAATTCGTGTTGCGGATGAGTCGGCAAACCGGGGTAATAGACCCTTTCGACCTTCGGATGTTCGGCCAGCATTTTCGCCAACGCCATCGCTCCGCGCTGATGGGCCTCCATCCGCGGCCCCAATGTTTTGATCCCTCGCAACACCAGCCACGCATCAAATGGCGAGCAACCCAAACCAAGAGCGTTGTGCAGATATCCGACTCGTTCCGCAAGAGCCTGTTCTCGCGACACAACCGCCCCGCCGACA
This sequence comes from Planctomycetaceae bacterium, assembly GCA_043738805.1. Lineage (GTDB taxonomy): Bacteria > Planctomycetota > Planctomycetia > Planctomycetales > Planctomycetaceae > SXKJ01. The sequence continues at coordinate 10,359 of JAYUFI010000572.1, forward strand.
ACGTCCGAATGCCCATTGAGATATTTCGTCGTCGAATGAACCACGATATCGACGCCGAATTCAAACGGTCGTTGCAGGTAGGGGGACATGAACGTGTTATCCGCAATCGTGATCGCTCCCGCCTCGTGAGCAACTTTCGTGATCGCCGTGATATCGACGATGTTCAACAGCGGATTGCTTGGCGTCTCGATCCAAATGCACTTCGTTTGCAGCGTCAGCGCGTCCCGAACATTCGCCGAATCGCGCATGTTGACGAACGAAAACGAGATCCCCATGTGGCTGAAGACATTGGAAAAAATCCGATATGAGCCGCCGTAAATGTCGTTGCCCGCGATGATGTGATCTCCTGGTTTGAAGAGGTGCATCACGCAGGTGATCGCGGACATTCCTGTGCAAGTTGCCCGGCAATCAACGCCTCCTTCGAGGGCCGCAATGCTTTCTTCCAACGCCCGCCGAGTCGGATTGCCGCTGCGCGTGTAATCGAACCCTTTATTGGTTTGCACATCGACCCATCGAAACGTCGAGGTCGGATAAATCGGCGTGATGCAACTGTTGTAGGTCGAGTCTTTATCGACACCGACATGGACGCATTTCGTTTCAAACTGCATAACAAATTTCCGTGAACAAGTTCGTAGTCAGTCCGGTAGCAGGCGAGGAAGTCTATGAGGTCACTCACGCCGAAACAAATAGGCAACGACGGCGCTACTCAACTTGCCTTCTGCTTCTGCATCGCGAGTGCCAACATCCGCTGAGCTTCCGCCGACTTCGGTTGCACCGCGAGCGCATTCCGAAATGCCGAGGCCGCATCGTCCCAGCGATTTAATTGCAGACTCGATTCGCCGAATCCCATCCAGCCAGTGAATGATTTGGCCTGATACGCCAACGCTCGCTTGAACGATTCAACCGCGTTGACGTGATCGGCCATCTGTTGCTGAGCCGACGCCAAGCGAAAATGAATCTCCGATACTCGCGGACGCAACGTCGCGGTACGACGCAGATGCTTGACCGCATCCTCGAATCGTTCTTGCTCGAAACAAACCTTGCCGAGTTGCAACAATGCCTCAACGCAATCTGGATCGGCGAGCAAAGCGTGTTCGTATTGCTCGGCGGCACGATCCAAGTCACGTTTTTCAAAAAAGACGTTTCCCAAATTCAGCCGCGCTTGCGGCGCTTTCGGATTCGCGAGCAACGCCTCTTCGAGACATTTCTGAGCTTCATCCAGTCGGCCTTGTTGCAAGTGAATGATGCCGAGGTACGTCCGAGCTTCCACATGACGCGGATTCACGGCGATCGCTCGCTCAAAACAATCAGCCGCCTCGCTCGTTTCACCAACAGCAGTCCACGCGCTTCCGAGATTTGTGAGGTACTTCGGCGATTGATCATCGAGCCGAACCGCTCGATCAAAATACTTGACCGCCTCCGCCGGATTCCCTTTCGCGAACTCAATCACACCGAGCAAATGCCATGCTTCTTCATGTAGCGGGTTAGTCTTCACAAGTTCCGCCAAGCGACGACAGGACTCGACCAAATTGCCGCTTTGATAATGTTTCAGCGCGATTTGAAATGGATCGACCGACGCAACCATGTTTCCAACTCCTCAAATCACACTGCCAATAAGACTTTAGTACGGCAAAGCCGCATTGTGGCACGACGCTCCGTGTCGTGAATCGCGACGCGGAGTATCACGCCACAATCTTGCAGAGCTAACAGCCCCTTTGGACTTAACTCTGTAGCACAGCTAGCTTGCCTGATCTCATCAAAAAACACCGCAGGCGAGCCGTCTACGCTATCTTTTTCTAACCTCAACGCATGCCGTCCAACAAAAAAGCCACCGACGAAATTTCGTCGGTGGCCCATTTTATAGAGACTTGAACCGCTCACTTCACGCGGCTGGCGACGACTGCGGCAGGCGATCTTGAACCTGCTTCGCTAGTCCAACCTTCTTCAGAGTCCAGATCACCATGTAAGTGACGTCGATCTCCCACCATTTATGGCCGTGGCGAGCGAGTCTTTGATGAGCGTGATGGTTGTTGTGCCAACCTTCACCATAGCTCAGCAGCGCGACCCACCAAAGGTTTCGCGAACGATCGGCCGTCTCGTAATTGCGATAGCCCCAAACGTGCGTCGCCGAATTGACGAACCAAGTACTGTGATAAGCCGCGATCATGCGAAGGCACAGGCCCCACAACATCCAAGACAACCCTTGTTGGAAGAAATACTCACCGGCCGCATACAAAACGACGCCTAACGCAATCGGAGCGAGAATGAAGTATCTGTGAAAGAATCGCTGAACCGGGTCTTTGTACAAATCAGGAGCCCAGCGCTGACAC
>JAYUFI010000573.1:0-4781 GCA_043738805.1 Planctomycetaceae bacterium
TGGCCGAGGCATCGTCATCGCTCGCGCCAAGTAAGCGTGATAATGCCAACCCCACGGATTGAGTGCGGCCAACGGAATCAGCAACAGGCCGGCGATCAACAAGTGCCGATGTGGTTGCCGACGAAGCCATTGCTCCAACCAGTGCCCACCGAGCAAACCCGCTCCCACCAAGCACCCGCCATGTAAGTTGACCCACAGCGGAAACAACACAAACAACCCGACCAGCCAACGACGATCTCCTTTACGATCACGGTCGAAGCCCCACAACAACAACGCTGCGAGCAAGTACGAATACATCTGAGCGCGAACCGTCCCGAAGCTGTAATCCCTCAGCCAAATGGCGAGCGCGGCAACCAACCCTGTCGCGATCACGCTCGCTCCGCGTCGCCGCGCGTTACACCAACAGACAAGCGCCAATCCGCTGACCAGCGAAAACTTCAACAGCAACAGACCAGCCGGTCCCAACGCGGCAGTCGCCAAATATGCGATCAGCCCCGCGCCCCATTCGTGATGCACGACAACATCGAGCGTCGGCGTATACGCGAAATGGTCTTCCCAAGGAACATGCCCGATCTGCAACGCTTCTCGTGCCAACGCCAGTTCGTGCCACAAGTCGAGATCGACAACACCGCTCGCCGTATAGACGAAGAGCAGCATTAACAAGCAAGCGATCAACAACCACTTGGCGGTTCGGTGCATCCGTGTGTTACTCCATTACTCAGCACGCAGTCATGGTTCTGTAGCCCGGTTTTTCAAACCGGGTGCATCAATCGATGTATTGAAGAGCCGTCGTCGAGGCGATTTGCTTGCTTGAAAAACAGAGGCGAGCAACCTGTGCCCCGACTTGCTTAACTAATCGCAGTACGCTTGGTTCGAAAAACCGGGCGACGAGACACAACATCAATCACCAACGACCATTCTCCCTTCCATTACGGATATCGCCCTTCTGGCGGATCGTCATCCGTGATCGCACTCGGCAGCGTCAATCCATCGCGAGCGAACATCGCAAACTGCGAATCGCGATAGACCGCCTTCCACCCCGCCAAGTCCGCGAGCTTCTGTGTGACTTTCATCGTCACGGGGACCAGCACGATGTCGGTCGCATACTTCGTGAGAACTTGTTCCCAGCCTTCGCGAGCCTCAAAGAAAAGATAATCCTCTTCCAATCGCCAAGCAGGATACGCCACTTCGTAGCGGCTATCGAACGAGATCTGCACCTCCGGGCCGAGCTTCCACATCACGTAAGAGCCCCAGTCGTATGGGACAAAGACGTTGCCACGAAACTGTTGTTCGGACAAGTAATTCACCGCACCGACCGGATAAATCAGATGTTTTGCGTCCGGTGTTTCCAGGCGACTCGGTACGCGCACTCGCCACGGTTCTGACAACAGTCCTTTTCCGAAAAGCAACAACGCACCGACCGCGAACACGCCGCAGAATGCTCGCTGGTACTTCCACCACCAACGTCGCAGGTCTTTCCCCAGCTCAATGCGACTGAGCAACGCCGGCAGATAGCTGGCATAGACGATCGCATAAAACGCCAAGAACCGATTGCTCTTCAAACCCGCCAATCCGGTCACCACCAACAACAGCAGGCCCGGCATCTGACGCCAGCGACCATCGCGCAGAACCAACCACGCCAGTCCTACCGACACACCGAATGCGAGCAGATGATGCACTTCCCCTTCCGCCCACAACGGAGCCCACTCGGCAATCCGCGGCCGAGGCATCGCGATCGCTTGCAGCAAATAGGCGTGATAATGCCAACCCCACGGATTGAGCGCCGCCAGCGGGATCAACGCCAGACCGGCAACCAACAAATGCCGCTGCGGTTGTCGTCGCAACAACTGCTCTAACCAATGCGCGCCGAGCAATCCCGCTCCCACCAAACAACCGCCGTGCAGATTGACCCAGACTGGAAACAACACAAACAACCCGATCAGCCAACGACGATCTCCCGCTCGATCACGATCAAAGCCCCACAGCAACAACGCCGTGAGTAAGTACGAATACATTTGGGCTCGCACCGTCGCGAAGCTGTAATCCCCCAGCACAATCGCCAGTCCGACCACCAAGCCCGTCGCCAACGCACTCGCTCCGCGTCGCCGAGCCGTCAACCAACAGACGCCCGCCAATCCGAAGATCAACGCGAACTTCACAACCAACAAACCGCTCGCCCCCAACATCTTCGTCATCAGCAAGGCGATCACCCCGGCTCCCCATTCGTGATGCACCACGATGTCGAGCTTCGGCGTGTACGCGAAATGATCCTCCCAAGGGACGTGCCCAGTCAGCAGCACTTCCTTCGCCAATGCCAGCTCATGCCACAGATCAAGATCAACAACGCCGCTTGCCGTGCGCGAAAAAAGAAACGCTAGCAAAAACGCAATCAACAACCACTTGGCAGTTCGGTGCATCCGATCGTCACTCCGTTGACTGGTCTTCGTCGCGTCTGTGTGCAACTACGAACGCATGGTAAGGGCCAATTTCGATACGCTCCACTGCCTCTCAACTTGAAATTGCGAACTATCCGCACGAACCGGTGGCGTGTCAGTCGTTCGGCCAGGTAAGTTCTCAACGCCATCAAACCAACTCGGTCGTCACGATCCCAAAGGAACCAAAATCGGCGAGGATGCGGCTGCCAAGTTGAATGGGGATCGGGACGATGCTTGTGCCTGTCGTGATGACGTCTCCTGCACGGAGGCCGATGTTGTGCTGGCGAAGTTCGTTGGCGATCCAAGTCATCGCGAGTCGCGGATCGCCCAGCACGTTAGCTCCGACACCCTCACGAGCGGCGACGCCATCCAATTGCGCTCGAACGATGTGAGCCGAAAGGTCGATCGAACGCCAATCGACGGTGGTCGGTGCGCCCAACACGAAGTGATGAGCACACGCGTTGTCGGCGATGAGTTGCGGCGAGCCAACAATGCAGAAGTCGTTGTAACGCGAATCAGGAATCTCGATCGCCGGATGTAGCGTGTCGACCGCGGCCATGACCTCGACCAGTTCGTAAGGCTGCGTCCTTGGCGGCAGGTCGTGACCGAGACGAAAGGCAAACTCCGCTTCGGCAACGCGCATGCCATTGTTGCCCAGCGCGATCGGAGTGCCGTCGCGATGAACTCGATTCGCCAGCAACCGACCGGCCAACGGGCCATCCACTTGCAGATGCTTCTGACCGGCAATACTCGTTGCAGCGATCTTCCAACCGACTGTCGCTTGGCCGGAATACTCGGCCAGTTGTCGTTGAATCTGATACCCGTCCGCTCGCGAGACAGGCCGCATCGCTTCAGGAATCGCATCCATCCGACGTTCTTCGGTCCACGTTTTCCAAAGCAATTCAGCAGCTTGTTGTGCGTGATCGTGGTTCATGAGTTGTCGCTCCAGTAATTCAATCGGTTGTTACAGCTCGTGCCGATCGGAGCATCATCGTTGCGGCGTAAATCACGGCGATGACCACCAACCAGCGGACGTATTCCAAAGGCATCTCTTTCACGAGGAAGGCGGCGATCAACACGGCGGGAATACCGCTGAGCGTCATCACGACCGCAACCCTGATGCTGCAACTTCCTTCGCGAATAAATCGCAAACCGCCGATCGGCATGAGGAACGCGCACGAGCCCATCATGATCGGAAACGCCGCACGCGGGCTCATGCCTAACAAACTCACGACGATCAAACAGGGGCCATACAGCCCGATTCCCAAAGTCATCAACGCGCCCAACAAAAAATTGGCCACCAGCCCGATTGCCAGCGTTGTCCCTTCCAGAGTGAGTGCCTCGCCAGGGGCCGGGCCGATCTGAAACTGCTTCATCAGCATGAGTGCCGCTGCCGCGAGCAACGCACCGCCCATGCCGAGTTGAATCATCCGTCGCGACCAATGAGCGACAATCCCCGCACCCAACCAGCCGCCGAGCACTGCGGCGACGATCATCAACGTGAGCGTCACGAAATCGACTTCCACGGTCGCGATGTAAATAAACGCCTGAGCGATCGTCGGGATTGCATAACCGACATTCAGCGTCCCCGGAATTTTCTCGTCGGGAACCGAACTCCGGAACTTAAATGCCGCCGCAGTTGGAGCGAAGCAGCCGATACCAAGCGTATCCACGAACGCGCAGATAAACGCGACGACAGCATGAAACGTTGAGTGCTGTTTCTCAACGGCAGAGTTTGTCGAACGTTGCTTCTGAGCCAGCTGCCCCCAAACGACCACGAACCACACGGCCACGACACCGAGCACGACGAACAAAATCGTTTTGGGATTTCCCATCACTCGCCATTCGGTTCTTGAGCAACGTCAACTGGGTTCTTTGACCGCTTCAACAATGATGCCGCCGAGCTTCAAGAATTCGTGTGCTTTCGTGAACCACAATTGCCGGTTCCAAGGCAGTCCCGCTTGATTACAAGCATTGCGCAACTCATCGCGATTGAACGTGCGGCACTTCCACATGCGACCGTTCATGAAGCCGGTGTAGGTGTCTTCGGTCGCCGCCAAAAGCAAACTCCCGCCAGGCTTGAGCACCCGACGCAGCTCGGCCAAACCGGGGATGGGATCGGGCAAGTATTCGAGCACATAACCGCACGTCACGCAGTCGAATGAGTTGTCCGGAAACGGCAGGTGCATCAAGTCGGCTGCGACGTACCACGGTCGCGAATCAGTGCGAGTGTGTCGAGTTCGCGCTCGCCGAAGCATCTGCGGCGAGAGGTCACAAGCGACGATCCGAACTTCCGGATGCGTGTGCTTGAGCAAGTGGCCGAGAATCTGTCCCGCTCCGGAACCG
>JAYUFI010000574.1:0-1788 GCA_043738805.1 Planctomycetaceae bacterium
GCGACTTCAAAAGGAGTTGGACCAAGTCAAACTCGAACGGAAGCTCGAACGTCAGAACAAGTTCGCGACGAACCGGCAGCAGTCGGACGACAAGCCGGACTCGACCGCACCGGAGTCGGCCCCTTCCAAGATAAAGAAGAAGCGTGGCGCGCCCATTGGCCATCCCGGTTGGATTTGAAACGATGCTGGCTCGACTTGCCGAACCGGTCGTCGATGACATCGCCAAAAAGCTTGCCCGCAGTGACGGTGCCGTTCACGCCGATGAAACTTATTCGACGCTGTCCGGAAAGCGTGCCTATGACGGGGTGCATGGCGACATGAAATACATCCCCTTCATGTTCGGAATCACGCGGAGCGGCCAAGTGTCACGCGACGTGTTGGGAAACAACTTCACCGGCACGCGGGTGACCGATTGCTACGCGGGCGACATCGCGCACCTGGCGGGTGCGAAGCAAAAGTGTCTGGCTCATCTGTCTCGCACGGCTCGCGATTGGCAGAAGCTGTCCGATGCTGATTCGTCCGACTTCGGCTTCTTCCAGGCGGTCAAGGAGTTCGTCAAACGGGGCGGCGAGTTTCATCGCCTCTGCGGCAAGGGACTTGTGGGCCCGACGAAAGAAGCCGTCGAGAAGGCGTGGCTGCGCGAAGAACTATTGCGGCGGGAAGCGTGGTTCTTGAGTCACCACAAGGCGCTCACGTTGCAAGCGCGGATCGTCAATTATCACGACGATTGGCTCGTGTTTGTCGATGACGCGCGAGTGCCACCGACAAACAATCTTGCCGAGCGAGCTTTGCGGCCCCTGGTGGTCCTTCGCAAGATCACGTTCGGGCATCGCAGCCTCGATGGCGGCAAGCGAATGGCAGCGATCATGACGGTGGCCGAGACCGCTCGTCGTCACGGCCACCGCGCGAGCGGAGTTTTCTACGAGCTGTTCACTCGCCCTTCGAGCCAAGTGCTCCGTCGGTTGTACGCGGGACCATGAACAGGAAGTCCGCATCGCATGCGGAGAAACATCTCCGGTCGAATCGAGACGACTGGTGACTTTTTCACTCACCCCATCGCGGTGAAGTCGATCACGGACTCACGCGACCGATCCACTCGGAGCACTTCGTTCCGAGAATGTTCGCCGCTGCGCGGTGGCGCCGTTCCACGCCACCGCATCCGGACGACATCTGGAACGCGCCGGAATCCGAACCCGCGTCCATCACGGACTCCCCCGTCTCACTCCCGCAATCAGCGCTGATCGAGTGCCTCCGTGTGGCCACGAGAGACTCAAGCGACGTGCGAGAAGTCGATCGAAACCGACGGGTGGACTAAACTCTTACGTTGCTGAAGGAGACGGAAAAGGAGACGGAAAAGGGGGAGACGTAAAAGGGGTCGCAGCTCATTCAGTTAACAACCGCGTCGTCATAACTATTGGCCTCCAAATACATTCCGGTATTTGATGCCTGAACATTGACCAGCCGCCCGGGTCACCACACCCGCCAAAATCGGCAAAGGAGTGTGTCCCCGACAATTCGTTCTCTTCGCAGCGGCGAACATTCTCGGATCAACCTGCTCCGAGTAGATTCATTGTGTGAGTCCGTTGTCGGCCTCTCCGCTCGCGAGTGACAGAGTCACCAGTCGCCTCGATTCGACCCAAGAAGAACTACCAGCGACTCAGAGCGTTTCATTCGCGTGTCCGCCGAAACGTCAACGTGTGCCTCATTCAACGGTCTTTTTCGGCACGGGCATTCCGACGGTGATCAGTTTGTCGTCGCGACGAACGACCATTTTCAATTGGTCGCCGC
>JAYUFI010000575.1:0-4774 GCA_043738805.1 Planctomycetaceae bacterium
GCCGAACCGAACTTGATGAACGGTGAAGGTCTTCCGGCTTCACCATTCCGAACGTCGCGGTAGAGAAACGAAGAGGAGATTCGAGCTTTCGTAGCCCGGTTTTTCAAACCGGGCGGCTCGTTTCGCCCGGTTTGGAAAGCCGGGCTACGGATGGGCTGTGTTCTCCGTTCTCACTTCCGTGCTCTCGCGTTGTCGTCAGCGTAACGCATGGTCGCGAAAGATAACGATGCCGACAGTTCCTCAAGAGGAACCACTTTTTCGCGTGCTCGGAATTGTTTTGAGAACTATGGATCAGCATGATGCTGCGCCGCATCGAGCCGCCTCTCGGACGGTTTAGCAGCCTGTTGAAGAATTGTGGCATGAGGCTCCGCGTCGTGAACGGCCAGCAAAATCATCGGCGAATGACCGCCACGCTCGACGCGGAGCGTCGAGCCACAATGATCCTCAACAGGCTGTCAGGAGCCCCCTTCATGAATCGTTCGTTTGCTTTCTTGACTGCCGCCATCATCGCCTTGACGGCGAGTCTTATCGAGTTTCGTTCGAATAGCGTCATTGCCGCGCAGCCGCGCGGGAAAACTAAAGCGAGCATGAAGCGCGGTGCGAAGCCCTCCGCTCCGAAGACCAACCTGCCGACGGGGGCCGAGAAGACGAAGGTTGAGATCACTCCGGTGAAGCCGGAGTTGCGCGACGCGGCGATCCGTTCGGCAGCGAAGATCGACTCGCTGGTCGAAGCGGGTCTGAAGAAGGCGGAGCAGAAGCCGAACGAGATGGCCTTGCCGGAGCATTTCGTTCGCCGCGTTTACCTCGACCTCACGGGGACGATTCCAACCTCGAAGCAGACCGAAACGTTCCTTGCGAACAAGTCGGAGAGCAATCGGATCGTGTTGATTGACAGCTTGCTGAATCGACCCGGCTACGCCAGCCAGATGTATGACTGGATGGCGGACATTCTGCGACTCGTTGATCGAGCAGGAAACGATAACTACTTGCGACCCTATTCTGATTGGGTCAAAGAATGCCTGCGCGACAACGAGCCGTGGGACGCGATGGTTCATGACATGCTGACCGCCGAGGGCCGCGTGTGGGAAGAACCGGCGGCAGGTTTCGTGCTGCGTGATCCGGGGATGCCGCTGGACAACCTCAACAACGCCGTCCGTATTTTTCTCGGCACGCGCATCGGTTGTGCTCAGTGCCACGATCATCCATTCGACAAGTGGACTCAGAAGGAGTTCTATTCGCTCGCCGCATTCACCGCCGGGATCGAGTACCGACCGTCAACGAAAATCAGCATCAACAACAAAGACATCGACAAAGCCGCCAGCAAAGACGGCAAGGAATCGAATGAGGCTCGACAGGCGAAGCAGTTGATGCGGCTGAACCGCAACGGCGTCTCTGCGAACGACAAGAAGCAACTCAAGTTTCCGCACGACTATCAATACAGCAACGCGAAGCCGGAACAGATCGCAACGCCGTCCGTGTTGTGGGGCACGGCTCCGACAAAGATCAACAACAGCGAACGTCGCAAAGTCTTCGCCGATTGGGTCGCCACCGGCGACAACCCGCGCTTCCCGCTGACCATGGCGAATCGACTCTGGCAGAAGATTATGGGCCTCGGCTTGATCGAACCGGTCGATGACATGAAGGACGAGACGAAAGCCACGAACCCCGAACTGATGGAGTTCCTTGCCAAAGAATTGGTCCGATTGAATTTCGACCTGAAAGAATTTCAGCGGATCATTTACTACTCGAAGACGTATCAGCGAGCGGCGACCTACGGCGAACTCGATCCAGAGAAGCCGTATCTGTTCCCCGGCCCCTTGCTTCGCCGCATGACGGCCGAGCAAGTTTGGGACTCGCTGCTGACTCTGACGATGCCGAACCCGGACACGGTTGTCCGACCGGACGATGACGAGTACGTCGCAACCGTTTCATTGACCGAGAAGACGACTGCCGAAGAACTGCTCAAGAAGGTCGAGCGGTTGGTGGATGTTCGCAAAGACGAGAGCAAGGAAAAGGGCAAGCGGCTCTACAAAGGCCAAGAGTTGGTCCGCGCTTCGGAATTACCGCAGCCGTTGCCGGAAGGTCACTTCTTGCGTCAGTTCGGTCAGAGCGATCGACAGAGCATTGCCGACAGCCACACGGACGGAACCGTGCCGCAACTGATGACGATGTTCAACGGCCCGGTGACGCACATGATGTTGGAGAAAGGCTCGGTGATCTATAACGAGGTCATGGCTGAGAAGTCGGTCGATACGCAGATCAACAAGATTTTTATTCTGGTCCTGAACCGTCACCCGACCGCTGCCGAGCGAGCGGTCGCTCAAAAAGAAATCAAAGCCGCCGGTCCCGCCGGTTATGGCAACGTGATTTGGGCGCTGCTTAACACGCGGGAGTTTTTGTTCGTGCAATAGCCAATGACCGTACCGCGACCGTTAGGGAGCGGCCCGTCTCGCACGCCGCCGAGGCCGCTCCCTAACGGTCGCGGTACGGCACTCCAAAGGACCAATCATGTTTCACTTCGATCCCTCCTGTCTCGATGACCTCTCGCGCCGTCAGATGATGGCCGACATGGCGAAGTATTGCCTCGGCGTGACCGTGTTGCCGGTTGGCTTCGCGGCGGCACTTCAAGCGGCTGATAAGAAGGACGAGAAGAAGCCCGCTGCGGCGAAGGCGTCGTCGAGTGCGAATGGCAGCGGCGGCAAAGCTAAGCATCTGATTTATCTCTACATGCAGGGAGCGATGTCGCAGCTCGACACGTTCGACCCGAAGCCCAAGAGCAAGGTGCAAGGTGACACGAAGCCGATTCAAACGAAAATCTCCGGCGTGCAATTCGGTGACAAGCTGCCGGAACTCGCGAAGATCGCCGACAAGCTGGCGGTCATCCGCTCGATGAATACGAGCACCGCCGCGCACGAACCCGCCCGTTACTTGATGAGCACGAGCTACAAGCCGATCGCCACCACGCGACATCCGGGGCTCGGCTCGTGGGTCCACAAGTCGCTCGGCCGCATTCACAAAGAGTTGCCGGTCGCGGTGCAAGTCGGCGGCGGCATCGGGCCAGGATATCTCGGAGCGGAGTTCGCTCCCGTACCGGTCGGCGATCCGTCGCTCGGTCTGCAAAACACGAAGTCGCCTGCGTATCTGACCGATTCTGCGTTTGACAAGCGGATGGACCTGTCGCACTCCTTCGACAGCGATTTTCGCAAACTGGCCAAGAGCAATCGCAAGGTCAACGGCTATGACGATCTCTACAAAGACGCGATTCATCTGCTCCGCAGCGAAGACTTGAAAGCGTTTGACATCAGTAAGGAATCGGACGACGCGAAGAAAGCGTATGGCGACAACCGCTTCGGCAAGGGCTGTCTGTTGGCTCGACGCTTGGTCGAGAACGGCGTGCGATACGTCGAGGTTTCGCTCGGCAGTTGGGACCATCACGTTGATCTCTGGACGAAGATGGGGACCGTCGGCAGTGAACTCGACAAGGCGGCATCGCATCTCATCGCAGACCTCGGCAGTCGCGGCTTGCTGAAAGACACGCTGGTCGTGATCGGCACCGAGTTCGGGCGTCGCCCGGAGATCAACCAAAACAGCGGACGCGATCATCATCCGGCGGCCTACTCATGCGTGCTGGCCGGTGGCCCGATTAAGGGAGGCCAGGTCTGGGGCAAGAGCGACGCAGACGCCTTCCGAGTGGATTCTGACGGTGTCACGCCCGAAGATTTCAACGCCACGATCGCTGTGGCGATGGGTATTCCATACGACAAAGAAATTCATTCACCCGACGGTCGCCCCTTCACGATCGGCAACAAAGGAAAGCCGATCACGAAGCTGGTTTGAGCAATAACTCACTCGGAAAAAAGTAGCCACAAAAAAAAAGTCTCCAGCGAAGCTTGTTCGCCGGGGACTTTTTTTAACTGGAAGGTGAATGCGGTCGAGAGGAGTTGAACCTCCACGCCCTTTGGGGGCACAGGCTTCTGAGACCTGCGTGTCTGCCAATTCCACCACGACCGCTGATTGGAAATCTCGTCGCAAATTTTACCGAAACAAGCGCGTTGCCCAGCTCGGTTCTTAATTGCGGGGCGGGAGCATACGGACTCAATCAATGTGCGGCAAGCGTTATGTTTGGCCTACCCAAAATGGGTGTGCCAATTATGCCTGGCGCGATGAGTTAAGAGCTGTCAGGATGAGGTTAAAAAAGCGACCGAATCTCCATCTGGGAGCGATCATGGACGATGTGGCACAAGTGAAACCTGAGTTGTTGATGCCGGCGGTTCGGGAGCAGGTGGAAGACGTGGTGCGGGAGATCGTGGCGGCGGTGAATGCGGCTCCGGCGGGAGCGTTGATCGCGGCCAGCGAGGAGGTCGTGCGGGACATCACGGGGCAGTTGCGGCGACAGCTTTTTGAGGCCGCACTTCCGCAGAGAATCAACGCGGCGGAAGCCGCTTTCCCCCCTCCGGTGGACGCGAAGTCCGGAAAGAAGAAACGCAACACGGGGCAGCAGCGGACCACGGTGCTGACGATCAACGGACGTGTGAGTCTGCGGCGAAGGTGGTGGCATTCTCCGGCCGACGGCAGCGCGGTTCCCGTCGATGGCGCGAGTTGGATTCCTCCGCAATTGGATGACGCTCAACTGCACGGCTGCGGCTTGGACTTCTACCACTTGGCGGAGAACGTCCACGCCGCTCGCCGCTGCGTGTTCAGCGACGACGAGCCCACCGGACAAACCTGGGCGTCGACGTTGCGGCACACGCTCAAGCACGACGGCTACGAAGCC
>JAYUFI010000576.1:0-4768 GCA_043738805.1 Planctomycetaceae bacterium
GTGCGGTTCAACTCGAAGGGAGACGCCGTCTACTACATCAACAACCCGGCGGGAGTGACTCGCGATCAGCAGGGCGATGTCGTCGATGCGACCAACCAACTCAACCGGCTGCTCGACGCGAGCATCGACGATCCCGAGATCGCCACGCGGATCAACCAGTACGAGATGGCGTTCCAGATGCAGGCCAGCGTCCCCGAGCTGATGGACCTGTCGAAGGAACCGAAGCACATCATGGAGCAGTACGGCTGCACGGGCCTCGATGGTTCGCTCAACGCGAATTGTTTACTCGCGAGACGCCTCGCCGAGCGGGGCGTCCGGTTCATCCAGCTCTATCACCGCGACTGGGACCATCACGGCGGAGTGCGAGATGGCATTGCGGGCATCGCCAAGGAAGTCGATCAACCGTGCGCGGCCCTGATCGCGGACCTCAAGCAACGCGGGATGCTCGACGAAACGCTCGTCGTCTGGGGAGGCGAGTTCGGCCGCACTCCAATGGCCCAGGGCAACGGCCGCGACCACCACATCAAGGGCTTTTCCATCTGGATGGCGGGCGGCGGCATCAAGGGAGGCCTCAGCCACGGCCAAACCGACGACTTCGGCTACAACGCCACCGTCGACATCGTCCACGTCCACGACCTCCACGCCACGATCCTCAACCAACTCGGCATCGACCACAAACGCCTCACCTACAAATTCCAAGGCCGAGACTTCCGCCTGACCGACGTGAGCGGCAACGTGATCGAGAAGATTCTCTCATAGGGTGGCGCTGCCCACTCTACGAGACTAGAGACGCGCAGGGGTCAGGCGCTCCAAACTTCAAACGGCGGCGGGGGAAAGCGTGTTTCGACAATCAGGCGTGATTCCGCCGCCGTTTGAAGTTTGGAGTGCCTGACCCCGGATTGTGAAGACAAACGAAAGACGAGTGATCAAGTGGAAATTTATCGGCAGTTCCTCTACCGCGTGCCAAAACTTTCTTCGGCGTTGCCACTTTTGGAGACGATTGATGATGCGTTGCAGACGCACGGCGTGAAGTACGGGAAGTTGCTCTTTCACTTGAGAGAGAGCCCTTACGCGAAGATATCGGCTTGTGATCGTGTCGTGAAAAAACTTCCAACACTGCATTCCTGTCTCATCAATTACGCCGACAGTAGTAAGGACCAGATTCGCGCTCTCACAAACTTCGGGCCGGATTGGAAATTTGGACATTCGACATCACCGGTCATCGACAACTCACTCACAATTCTCAAAGAAGTCGCCGCGGGGATTCCAAGACCTTTCCCGTTCCATCACGCAGCATTCATTTTTGACAACGTTCAGTGGTGGCAAGGAAGCCAACCAACGACACAGGCGAAGACGTATGCAAAGCGGGAATCGCCATTAGCCTCATATCTCCACCCATTCCCGACGATCGTTGCACAAAGCTGTTGGTGGACATCCGGACGCGATTACTTCCTTAGCGCGGTGGTGGTGTCGCCACCGGGGGCGGATGACGCAGTCGAGCTTCCACCGTTACCGCCGTCTACTCAAAATGTCCTGTCCAGTATTGGGCGTCTGAAGCAGGAACGTTGGGAAGTCAAGTTCGACAGTAAAGAGAAAGCAGCCTTCGGCAATGCCTTCTCACAGGTATCAGGACTCGAACGGCAAAGCGACGAAGGACTGGCTGCGTTGGCGCAGACTCTTCCATTTCTCTATCCGTTGCCTGCTCGGTCGGAAGTCCAGCCCGCCGATTTGAGTGATAGTGGCCCAGGTCCGCTCAAAGCAACACTCGTGGCTGCGTACAAGCCGCTTGGTTATCGGTATGACTCACGCGACAGTGGTCACGGAACATACGAACTCAAGAAGACGACGAAGCGCAACAATCAGTTGACGGTTTATTTCGATGTCGGTCCCATGAGCCAGCAAGCCTGCTGCCTCTTGCTCGTTGAAGGTCTTGGATGGAAAACGAGGGCGAGGGTTCCCTTGTCCCCCCATTCGCGAGATCCTGAAAATTGTTTTGTCACGGACCAAGATACATGGAAGAAGATCGTCGCCAATTCGATTCTTGCAATCGAGCATTTTGAAAGGTCGTTCGTCCCACAAGTCGAACTGTTGTTTCCACCGACCCCAAAGTGGTATCGGTATGGACTTTGATTTTCGTTGGGTCGCGCAGGGGTCAGGCACTCCAGACTTCAAACGGCGGCGGGGGAGAGCTTGGTTTGTGGATGAGGCGTGATTCCGCCGCCGTTTGAAGTTTGGAGTGCCTGACCCCGGATTGTGTGTTCCGGGAGGACGTGTCCCGAAAGGGAGTGGCAGCGGACGGGAGGATCACATGGCGCGGCAGCCTCGACTGAACATTGCCGAGGGCGTCTATCACGTCACGCAACGGGGCGTCGAACAGCGCGACATCGTGGTCGATGACGAGGATCATCAGGAATCGTTTTGGCCACTCTACTGCGAGTGACTCCCGGTGAGTGAAACTCGGCCGCTAGATTAGGTGAGCAGTTCCCACCTGCATTACTCAGCCCTTTGAAACGCGATGGAGAGAGGTCTATGAACCGTCTGGCAATGCTGATCATCGTTTCGTGCGGTTGGTTGTTCCTGAGCGTTCCGCTGGTCGCCGAAGCGCAGTCCAATGCTGACAAGCGATTGTTGCAGAAGACTTCCATCAAGGCGGAGGCGAAGCTGGTCGAAGAGGTTCTGCGCGAGTTGTGCGAGAAGCACAAACTTGTGGTGGAGTTCGACCCTTCCGTAAAGGAAAACGCGGCGGGTGAGGTGCCGTTCACGCTAACGGCTGACGGCCTGACGTTAGGTTCTGTGATTGATCTCGCCTGTCGTTCGTCCTCGCTGACGTACTACATGGAAAAGGGGAAGCTTCTGATTTCAACGTCAGACGCCGAGGACGCAAACTTGGTCGTTCGCCAATATGCGCTGGCTGCGCTGGGGTCGATCCCCGATATGCCGACGTTCCTTGACGGACTGCAACGTGTGACATCGGGATTCTGGATGGATATTGACGGTGACGGAGGAGAGTTCGTCGCGGTGACGCCACAGTCGTTGAGCATTCGGCAGACACGAAGAGTACATGAGGAATTGCAGTCGCTTTTCGAGAATCTCGCCGCTGCTGCGTCGGGCCGAGCGCGACCTATCACGGTTCAGGAACGTGCCGAACAATTGATCGTCCGCAAATTGCAATCGATTACGCAACTTCCGGGCGGCAACATCTCGGTCTCTGAGGTGCTCGATCAATTGCTGAAGAAGAGCGGCATTCCTTATTGGATCGACCTCATCGCATTGCAGGACGAAAGCATTGATTGGGACAAGGCCACATCAACGGTCGATGCCAAGAAAATGCCGATTGCGGCTCGGCTCGATTCCATCCTCGAAGAACTCAAACTGGTATGGCGAGTCGATGATGAAGTGGTGCAGATTACGACACGTGAGAAAGCGAGCGAGCAACTGAGCACGCGAGTCTACGACATTCGCCGCCTAGTCTCGCCAAATCGAACTCCACAGTCACTGGCTTCGGAATTGACCAACAACAAAGAGTTCGGTCCTTGGGTAGAAACTGACGACGAGGGGGGCAATGTGATGGTACTGAACACGCTTTTGATCGTGCGCCAGAATGATGCAATCCATGTCAAACTGGCCAAGCTGTTGAAATGAACGTGGAAGTATTGAAGTCGGCCGGGGCGCACGCCCAGACCGATGGGGCGTTGATAACACACACCCGAGTTCCTGACCTCGATTGGTGTGTCCCGGAATGGAGTGGCAGCGGAGGGGAGGATCGCAGGGCGCGGCAGCCTCGACTGAACATTGCCGAGGGCGTCGATCACGTCGCGCAACGGGGCGTCGAACAGCGCGACATCGTGGTCGATGACGCGGATCGTCGGTTGTGTAGGATGTGTGGCGGGATGCGGTGGGCGGAACGGGCGGTGGATGATGTCCGCCAGTGACAGATTTGAATCGTGGCAAGGTGCATCGAAGACAGGGAGCATCGAAATGGACATGATCGTGTTGATCGAACCGCAGAACGGGCGATTCAAGGCGAGTACGTCTCAGCCGGTGGCGATGGAGACCGAAGGGGCTTCGCGAGAGGAGGCGTTGCAGCGGTTGCAGGAATTGGCTAGCGCCCGGCTCGCGGCGGGGGAACTCGTCCAAGTGGCGTTGCCGAACGGCGACTCTGGCCATCCGTGGATGAAGTTCGCGGGCGTTTGGAAGGATCACCCCGAGTTTGACCAGTTCCAGCAGAACGTGGCTGACTACCGACAAAGCCTCGATGCTTCGGAGACTGAACCTTGAGTCTCTGGATACTCGACACGGACACGCTGAGCCTGTTCCTGCGTGGTGAGTCCCATGTGTGTCAGCGCGTCGGCAGCGTTTCTCCGGACGAACTGGCGGTGGCCATCATCACCGTTGAAGAAGTCCGGACCGGCTGGTACGCCGAAGTTCGGCGTGCTCGCCGGGATGACCAGTTGGTCCGGGCGTATGCCAGCTTGCAACAGGCCGTCGAGTTCTTTCGCTTCGTTCGCATCTTGCCGTTCGATCAGGACGCTGTCCGTCGTTACCACGAGGTGAGGCAGCAGCATCGTCGTCTCGGCACGAACGACCTGCGGATTGCCGCCATCGCGATGGAACATCTTGGAATCGTCGTCACCAAAAATGAGCGAGACTTCGGATTGATCGAAGGAGTCGCGACAGAAGATTGGTCGATTTGATGTGGTGAGCCGGGTGCCGTAAGGCCCCGGATTTTTGGCTGAGGAATCCGGGGCCTTACGGCAGCTTTGCACAA
>JAYUFI010000577.1:0-1782 GCA_043738805.1 Planctomycetaceae bacterium
GGCGGCTTCAACGACGACACGATCACCGGTGATGCCGGAGCGGACTTGATCTTCGGCAATCACGGCAACGACTCGATCGACGCCGGGACCGGAGCGGACACCGTCAACGGCGGCGACGGTAATGACACGATTTTTGGTGGCGATGACAAGGATCTGCTTGGTGGCGGTGACGGCGACGATGTCATCAACGGTGGCCAGGGGAACGACACCATCACTGGTGGCGACGGGAAGGACACGCTTCTTGGCGGGTCTGGAAACGATGTGCTCCAAGGCAATGACGGAGATGACCTCCTCAACGGTCAAGGGGGCGTGGACACGATGTCCGGGGGCCAAGGAGTCGACACGCTCGTCGGACCAAACAGCGAGATCATCGAGAACTTCACGATCTCCAACGATCTGCTCAAGAAGCTCGATTTGCTGTAGTTCTAACGTCCAGCGAAAACTGTGAGGCGATTCGTCCTCAGAATCAGAAGCCCGGCTTTTTGAAAAAGCCGGGCTTCTGTATTTCTTCGTCGCTGATCCCAGAACACGAATTGACACGTTTCCGACTTTAGAACTATCAATCACCTCGTTCATTCGACCTCGCGTCAACGAACGTCAGTTTCTCCCTTCCTCGCCCGGTTCCGGGACACGACTTTTCCTCACCGATTTCGGCAGCATCGACGAGTCCTTCGTCGGTACGCAATCCCCCTCAAGCCATCCCTGCCCTTCTTGTCTCGCAGTGCATGTTTCGTGCGCTGTCGAACTCCCATCTCGTCTGTTTCTTTACGGACTTTGCCATGCAAACAAGCCATTTTCCATCCGACGATGTTTCGACCGGAGCCGTGGCCGGCCGCGTTCATGGGGCCGCTCGCATCGTGCTGTGTGTCGCCGATCCAGTCGCTCGCGAACAACTCGCACGAGTGGCGGCGGAGTTCGCGGTGCTCGACATCGCTGCGGCAACCGAGCGAGCGATCCCGTTGCTGTTGCGTGAACCCGCCTCGTTGATCGTGATTGATGAGCAATCAATGTTGGCGGGAAGCGGAGCCGATACGAGTGCGCGTGGCATTCGCGATCTGGCCAGTGCGGTCGCGGCAAACCTGGGTGGAACTCAATTGTTGGTTCTATCGTCGCATGGAAGTCTGGCCGCATTGCCGAACGCTTTGCGAACGGACGAAGTTGCTGCGCGAGTGACAGTGCTCAATCCCGAAGGACTCACGTCGGATGCGCTGCGGACCTTGTTGACGCTGACGATTCGGCAATCCGAGTTGGTCTCGCAACGACAAAATTTCCGGCAGCCGGTTCAGCCGCATTCGTTGAATGACATCTTAGGTTCGAGTGCCAGTATGCAGCAGTTATACGCCGATGTTGATGAAGCCGCAGCTTCCGACTCGGCGATCTTGATTTGCGGTGAATTTGGTACGGGAACCAGTTTGATTGGCAATGCCATTCACGACGGTGGGGCTCGCGCGGCTCAGTCATTTGTGCGCGTGCATAGCCGCTCGCTCACCACCGAGTCGCTCAGCGATTTGTTATGCCTGGATGTCGGTCCTGAAGCGACCACGTTACCGCTCGATACGCCGACCAAACCGATCGGTGGAACGCTGTTTCTCGATGACATCGACGCATTCCCGGTCGCGTTGCACAAAACGCTTTGCCGGTTCATTGAACGTCAACAAGAACTCGTTGAAGGTTCGCAAGGCCGACATCGTCCACTCGTCCGCATTGTGGCGGCAACGCATCTCAATTTGGATTTGCCCAATCGACAAACGCTCGGCTTGGAAATCTTGACGCGCGGAATGA
>JAYUFI010000578.1:0-4758 GCA_043738805.1 Planctomycetaceae bacterium
TTTGACCGCGCAACCCGTAAGCCCGCGCGAAGAAATCGAGGTACTCGATGACGTTCATATTCTGGTATTTGCCGAAATTATCCGGCATGAATCCGAGTACGCGCCGCACCTTGTCCGGATCGTCGATGACCGAGTACCCGCAGACGAACGCATCTCCCGCCGTCGGCGTATCGAGCGTCGCGATGATCCGCATCGACGTCGTTTTCCCCGCACCGTTGGGGCCGATGTAACCCAGCACCTGCCCGGCATACGCCTTGAACGAGACATCGTCCACCGCCTTCAGCTTGCCGAAGAACCGATGCAGATGCCGCAGTTCCAAAACCGGTTCACCAAGTGGTCTCTTCGTATCGAGCGGCCGAGACGAGACAACCACATCGGGTTGCATCGCGCGAGAAGTCACGTCACCAACATTCGGTACGAAGTCACTCATGATGTTTCACCCGTCCCAATCGAAAGCCAGAAGAACCGGCTGGAAGGTTCGGGGCGTATTTCAATCGCGACTGACAACAACGGCAATGGCTCGCGATTTGATCTCATCCATCCGCAGTCCGGCCTTGCTATCCGCAGGAAGCTTCCAGCAGTAGTCGTTCTTTGAATCGGCGGTTGCTATTCTCCTCAACCTGTTTGCTATGTTTCAGATTGCAAGGAGAGGCGAATGCCCACGTTGTGGAAATTCATGGATTCGGTCGTGTCGCGAGTGGCTCTGTTGTTCGTCATGCTGGCGCTCATGTCCGCAGCGGTTCAAGCGGAGGAAGACCAAGTCTTCAGTGAGCTGACCGACCAATACGGCTTTCGTCCGTTAGAACTTCTGAAGTTATCCAGCCGCTCGGCCAACATGGTCGCCGGGGACTTGAACCATGATGGACTGAACGATCTGGTCGTCGCCGACAACGCTCACAGCCGCATTGATCTGTTGTTGCAACGAGCGGCGAAACCGGCCAATGAACCGGCCGGCAAGTTAGAAGTGAATCAGTTCTCGCCCTCGTGGCGATTCGAGCATCGTAAGCTGAGCGTCGAGCATGAGGTCGCGGCGATCGCGCTGGGGGACTTCAACACCGACGGTCGCACCGACATTGCCTACTTCGCCGGGCCAGACAAACTCGTGATTCGGTATCAGCCCAAAGCGGGTGAATGGACCGAGAAGGTCACGATCCGTCTGCCCGATGTCCCCGCGCTCGCGTGGGTCGTGTTAGCGGGAGACCTCAATAGCGACAAACGGGATGACATTGCGGTGCTTGGCCTGAGCCAGACCTATCTGCTCTATCAAACCAAAGAGGGCAAGCTCGCGCCACCAGAGAGCCTCTTCAATACGTCGCAACGCATGACGCTCGGACAGATCGCGGATCTCGACGGTGACGGCCGCAAAGATTTGTGCTACCTGTCGCACGATGAAGGGGAGCAAGCTTTCGCCGCTCGGCTGCAAGGCCAGGACGGTCGCTTGGGACCAGAGTTCAAGTTCGATCTGACGAAGCCACGAGCCGTTTCGATCGCGAATCTCGACAAGACCCCGCAAGTTGAATTGCTCACCGTCGACAGTGCGACGGGGCGGATCAAAGTCTTTCAACTCGAACGCCCGGCAGCGAAACCCGGTGAGTTGGCGAGTCGGCTGATCCATTACGGACTCGGTCAACAAGGAGCGGGGCGTGAACGAGACATCGCGACCGGCGACATTAACGGCGACGGGCTGACCGATGTCGTCGTCGCCGATCCCGAAGCGGCGCGGATGATCGTCTTCATCCAGCGAAAAGGTGCAGGGCTTGAACAGGGCGAAACGTTCTCCGGCCTCGTCGGGGCCGAGCAAGTTCGAGCGGCGGACCTCGACGGCAACGGAGCTGCCGAAGTAGTCGTGCTCAGCACAAAAGAGAAGTCAATCGGCCTCTCACGTTTTCAAGACGGACGGCTGACATTTCCGCAGGCGCTGCCGCTCGCGGGTAAAGAACCGATCGCGCTGGAACTGGTCGATCTCGATGGCGATAAAAAACTGGAAGTCGTTTATCTCACGAAGGCCCGCGCGGCTCGCGAGACCAGTTATGCGTTTGAAGCGTTGAAGCGAAACGCTGAAGGAAACTGGGAACCGTTTCTGTTTGACGGCAAGAGTTCCGTCGCGCTGGAGTTGAAGGGGAATCCGAATCGCATGACGCGAACGGACCTCAACGGCGACGGACGATCGGAGATCATGATCTTCGCCGGTTCCGACAAAGCGCCGACGATGTTGTCGCTCGATGAGAAGGGTGTCCCGAAAGAGATGAAGTCCGAAGGGGGCATTCAACTCGGCAACGTCACGCCGGGCAGCCTCTTCTTCGGCCAGTTGCAGGCTCCGGCAATGCTTGTGGCGCAGGACAAGTTCGTCCGCAACATGCGTTTCGACGAACAAACGCGCGGCTGGCAAGTGACCGACCAATACAACGCTTCCGAGATCAACGCGAAAGCGGTCGGCGCGGCAACGCTCAACCTCGACGGACAGCCCGGCAACGAGATCGTGATTGTGGACGTCGGCGTGCAGAAGCTGCGCGTGCTGCGACTTGAGGACAAGGTTTATCGCCCGTGGCAAGAAATCGAACTGGGCCGCTTCCCGTATCGTTCGAGCCACGTGGCCGACCTCAACGGTGACGGTCAAGACGATCTGTTGTTGTTCGGTGCCGGGAAGTTCGCGGTCCTGTATTCCGGTCGAGCCGATCCGACGATGAAGGAGCTGGCGACCTACGAAACCAAGCGCGAGAAAGCGTTCTTCGCGGATGTGGTCGGGGGCGATCTCAACGGCGACGGCGAACCGGATATCGCCGCGATCGACACGCAGTCGCACTACGTCGAGATCCTCAACTTCGTCCCCAAGACGGTAAACCAAGCCGCTCAACTCCGAGCCGCGATCGCGTTCCAAGTCTTCGAAGAAAAGAGTTTCAGCCGCGAAGAAGAGGGAGGCGACTTTGAACCGCGCGAGTCACTGATCGTCGATGTGACCAACGATGGCCGCGCCGATTTGGTCTTGTTGGTCCACGACCGCATCTTGATTTACCCGCAAGACGGCGGGACTGCTGATGTCGGCAGTAATCCCTCGAAATGAGCCGTCTCAAACTTGGAGTGCTCCGACCCGTCGGAGCACTTCAAAACTGAAAGGCACACTCATGCCCAAAACAATTCTTGGCATCGGTGCTCATTACGACGACTGTGTCTTCGGAATCAGTGGCACGTTGCTGAAAGCGGTGCGGAAGAATCATCGTGTTGTGATTCTCACGCTGATCGGCGATTACACCAATTGGAAGCCGACTGCCGGACGTGAGAAGGAGATCGTCGCCGGGACGATCAAGCTCGCCAAAGATTATGGCGTTGAGATGCGGATGCTCGACTTCACCGGCATGAAGTACGACGTGAACTTGGCGACGAAGATCGCTGTCGCCGAAGCGATCACGGAGATTCAACCCGACATCGCTTTCATGCTTTGGCCTCACGACACGCATCCGGATCACGAGGTTGCATCGGCCTTGAGCAAGGCCGCGCTCGGACACGGCGATCGGTTACTTGAAGGCGAACAGGCGAAGAAGTTCCGTGGGCCGAGCCGCATTTATCAGTTCGACAATGGGCCGCGTCACACGATCAATTTTGAACCGAACACGTTCGTTGATGTGACCGACGAATGGCAATCTGCAACCGAGTGGCTCGGCAAACTGATGGCTCTGATTCGCAACGAACCGTTCGACGCGACGAAGCCCGATGGCGCGATGAACTCAAAACGCTCGCTCGCCGCCTATCGGGGTGCCACCTGCGGCGTTCAATACGCCGAAGCGTTTCGCTCGATGAATGCGTATCCGCAAGAGATTCTTTAGACGCAGCATCAAAACGTAGCGCAGGCGGCTCGCCTGTGGTTTCGTCGAACGCAAGGCACAGGCGAGCCGCCTGTGCTACGTCGGAAAGACCATTTCACGTTTCACCACATCAGGAGTCTTTCGATGACCGTGTCTTCCGTGTTGGTTGTCGTATTGAGTGTTCTGGCAGCGAATGAACCCGCCGATCTCGTTGTGCATCACGCGAAGGTGGTCACGGTTGATTCACAGTTTCGCGTTGCCGAAGCCTTCGCCGTGCGGGGTGAGCGGATTGTTGCGGTCGGCTCGGATGATGAGGTGCTCAAGCTGGCCGGGCCGAAGACACGAGTGATTGATCTCAACGGGCAAACGGTGTTGCCCGGCCTGATGGATTCGCACACGCACCCGACCGGAGCGGCGATGTATGAGTTCGATCATCCGATCCCCGAAATGGAAACGATCGCTGACGTTTTGAAGTACATCGAGCAACGAGTCGCGACGGTGGAAGAGGGAGACTGGATCGGCATTTCGCAGGTCTTCGTGACTCGACTACGCGATCAGCGATTTCCCAATCGGAACGAGTTGGATCGAGTCGCACCAAAGAACCCAGTCATGTTCAGCACGGGTCCAGACGGAGCGGTGAATTCGCTGGCGTTGAAGCTCAGCGGGATCGACAAGGATTTCAAAATCACCGACGGGCAGCCGGGGTATCTCGAACGCGATGCGCAAACCGGCGAACTGACCGGCATCCTGCGGAGTTGCACGCGGCTGGTGAAATCGAAATCGAAATCGAAGCCGGCGACCGAAGCGGAACGACTTGATCGGCTCAAGCAGATGATGACCGCGTACAACGCAGTCGGACTGACGAGCATCTCCGATCGTAACGCGGGGGATGATGCGATCGGTTTGTTCGAGAAGCTACACGCGGACAAGAGTCTGACTTGCCGAGTCTTCTTTTCGT